>NZ_VRVE01000002.1:0-178199 GCF_008040035.1 Methylobacterium sp. WL9 | reverse complement strand
CCCCAAAAAAGCCCCACCCTCGTGACCCTTCACCCGTGCTTGCCAATCCGGGCGGCCGGGTCCATCCCAACCTCATGCTGAAGACCGCCTTCGTTGCCGCGCGCGACCGTCAGCGCCTGTCGGAAATCGCTTCGGTCCTGATCGGCTTCGGCCTGAACAAGGCCGTGGACCGCCTGGGGCTCCGCAACATCCCGCTGATCCCCCGGCGCACGCCGCGGGTCGACGTGACCCGGCTGTCGCAGCCGGAGCGGTTGCGCCGGGCGATCGAGGCGCTTGGGCCGACCTTCATCAAGTTCGGGCAGATCCTGGCCAGCCGGCCGGACCTGCTCTCGCCGGTCTGGACCGACGAGCTCGAGAAGCTGCACAGCCAGGTCAAGCCGATCCCGTGGGAGATGATCGGGCCGCAGCTCGAGACCGATCTCGGCGCGCCGCCGCAGGAGATCTTTGCCGAGTTCGACATGAACCCGATCGCCTCGGCCTCGATCGCCCAGGTCTACCGGGCGCGGCTGAAGAGTGGCGAGGACGTCGTCGTCAAGGTTCTGAGGCCGGGGCTGAAGAAGATCATCGAGGCGGACCTGCGCCTGATGGGTCACGGCGCGCGCATCGTCGAGACCGAGTGGCCGGAGATGGCCCGCTACCAGCCGCAGGAGCAGATGAAGCACCTCGCCGCCGGCATCAACGGCGAGCTCGACCTGCTCAACGAGGCCCGCAACTGCGAGATGATCGCCGGGATCTTCGAGGGCCGCGATGACATCCTGATCCCGAAGATCCACTGGGAGTGGTGCTCCGAGCGGGTGCTGGTGCAGGAATTCGTGAACGGCGTCTCGCCGAACGACGCCGCGGGCCTGCGCGAGATGGGTGCCGACAAGAAGGCGCTGGCCCAGAAGGGCTGCGACGCCTTCCTGCGCATGGCGCTGATCGAGGGCGTGTTTCACGCCGACCCGCATCCCGGCAACCTGCTGATCCTGCCGGGCAACCGCATCGGCTTCATCGATTTCGGCATCGTCGGCCGGCTCTCGCAGAAGCGGCGGCAGCAGCTGCTGGTGCTGATCGGCGCCATGCTGAAGCAGGACGTCGACGGCCTGATGGCGACGCTGCTCGACTGGACCGGCGCGACCACGCCCGATCTAACGAAGTTGGAGCAGAGCGCGCAGAACTTCGTGCAGGCGCATTCCTCGATCCCGCTCAATCTCGGGCTCGTGCTCACCGACTTCATGACCATGGCCCGCGAGAACGATCTCGCGATGCCGACCGATTTAGCAATTCTTTTTAAAGGTCTCGTCACGGCGGACGGCGTGATGCGCCAGCTCGACCCGAATTTCGACCTGTTCTCCGCCGCCGGCCCGACCGTGCGCGCCTCGATGCGCAGCGTGTTCTCGGCCAAGGCGCTGATGAAGAAGGCCGAGGCGCTGGGCTCCGGCCTCTACGGTGCGGCCTCCGAGCTGCCGACGCTGATCCACCTGCTGCTGGTGCGGCTCAAGCAGGGCCGCGTCACCGTCGAGATCGAGCTGAAGGGCATGGACAAGCTCGTGCGCGGCATCGAGCGCGGCGCGGCGCGGGTCGCCGTGGGCCTCGTCGTCGCCGCCTTCGCGATGCAGCTCGCGCCGCGGCTGATCGATCTCGGCACCCCGGTCTTCGTGCTGATCGCGCTGGCCGTCTCCGTCGTCGGCATCGGCTGGCTGGTGCTGCTTGGGCGTAACCGCTGAGTCTTCGCGGCGGCTCGACTCGCCGAGGTTGCAGCGCACACTGCGATCATGAGTCGAGCCCGCGATGGATAAAATCGTCGCGACCCGATTCATTGCATAGTCAGCTGTTTAACATTTACGAAACCTGCAACCCTCACTTGCGAGGCTGCGGTATCGTGATATGATCTGTCATGCACCGAATCGCGGGATGCCTTTAGGTAGCGCGACGGGGACAGAAACGGACAAGAAGCCGTCGCCCCGCCGAAGCTAGGAGAGCAGATCCCCACCCGCCCGTCGGCGCATGAAGCGCGGCGGCTGCGCGACTCCGTGGGAGGGTCGGCCCGTCGCCTCAGGGGGCTCCGGTGCTTGAGACCATGACGTTTTCCGCGGGGCCGTTCCGCGCCAGCCGAAAGGCCATTCTCGAGGCCGAGAACGCCTACCTGCGCAAGTTGCTCGCCGAGCGGCCGCCCGGCCCCGACGGCATCTACGTGACCGGTGAGCGCCGCCGCGCGGACGAGGCCGGCGCGTCCCGCTCCACCGCCGGCCGGACCGGCGCTGAGGCCGAGGTCGCCCGCTCCGCCGAGGCCGAGGAGGTCAACGCCCAGCTCCGCGCCAGCGAAGAGTTCAACCGGCGGGTCCTGGCATCAACTACGGATTGCATCACCGTCCTCGACGTCGAGGGCCGCCTGATCTCGATGAACGAGGTCGCCGTCCCGGTCTTCGGCGGCACGAGCTTCGCCCATGTCGTGGGCCGGCCCTGGATCGACGTCTGGCAGCTGCCGGAGAGCCGCGACGCGGTGCTCGCCGCCCTCGAACAGGCCCGCGCCGGCCGCAGCTGCCGCTTCCAGGCGGCGCTGGAGACCGGCGCCCCGGCCGAAACCCTGTGGTGGGACATCGTGCTCGCTCCGATGAACGGCGACGACGGCCGCCCCGAGCGCATCCTCGCGGTCTCGCGGGACATCACCGATCTCAAGCAGACCGAAGCCCGGCAGACCGTACTGATGCACGAGATGGCGCACCGGGTGAAGAACACCCTCGCCATGGTGCAGGCCGTGGCGACGCAGACCCTGCGCAACGCGCATTCGCTGGAGGAGGCCGGCGATGCGCTCGGCGCCCGGCTGCAGGCGCTGGCCCATGCCCACGACGTGCTGATGCAGGGCGCCTGGTCGAGCGCCGATCTGCGCGGCCTCGTCGACACCGCCGTGGCCCTGCACAGCGACGGCGAGCCCGGCCGCTTCGTCATCGACGGTCCCGACGTGACGCTCGGGCCGCGCCCCGGCCTGACGCTCGCGCTGATTCTCCACGAGCTCGGCACCAACGCGACCAAGTACGGCGCGCTGTCGAAGCCCGAGGGCCGCGTCGTCATCGGCTGGAACGTCGCGATGGTCGAGGGCGAGGAACGCCTGTCCTTCCGCTGGGAAGAGGTCGGCGGGCCGCAGGTGGCGCCGCCGACCCGCGTCGGCTTCGGCACCCGGCTGATCGAGCGCAGCCTCGTCCACAGCTTCGGCGGCAGCGCCAAGCTGCAATTCCCCGAGGACGGGGTCGTGCTGACCATGCAGGCCCCCGCCGCCAACGTCGTCGTGGTGCCGGCCGCGACCGCCTGACCGGCAAGGGGCGAACCGGGCGAACCGGTTCGCCGTCATCGCGAGCGCGTTTTGCGATGACGGCTTGTCGCGATGACGGCTTGCCGTTCACCCGCGCTACCGCGACAAGGTCCGCTCTTCGAGGCGGAGATTGCACGTGGCCGGCGCGGACGACGACTGGGTATACGACGAGGCCAGCGGCGAGTGGGGTCCGGCCCCAGCCGCGACGGCCCCGGCCGCCGCCGCGCGGAGGGAGGTGCGCGACGCGTCGGGCACCCTGCTGGCCGATGGCGATTCCGTCACCCTGATCAAGGACCTGAAGGTGAAGGGCGCAAACCAGACCCTGAAACAGGGCACCGTCATCAAGACGATCCGCCTCACCGACGACCCCGAAGAGATCGACTGCCGTCACGACGCGATCAAGGGCCTCGTGCTGCGCACGGAATTCGTCCGCAAGCGCTGAACACCCGCAGCCCGCGCGGCAAGGCTCGGCATGGATGATGCATTCTGCGGCACGCTGTGGGCGTGATGCCCGCAGAGTAGGCGCTCGCGGGTGCCCCGCTCATCTTTCGCATGTCTTTCGGCTCGACCGACGCCGCCAGGGAACAACAATGGCTTATCTCGCGCCCTCCGAATTCGTCATCAAAATGGTCGACGCCGGAGAATCCAAAGTCTTCATGTCGACCCGTGACACCTTGATCCGCGCCTACATGGCCGGTGCGATCCTGGCACTCGCCGCGGTGTTCGCCACGACCATCAACCAGCAGACCGGCATCCCGATCGTCGGCGCGGCCCTGTTTCCGGTCGGCTTCTGCATGCTCTACCTGCTCGGCTTCGACCTGCTGACCGGCGTGTTCGTGCTGGCGCCGCTGGCGCTCCTCGACAAGCGCCCCGGCGTCACCCTCGGCGGCGTCCTGCGCAACTGGGGCCTCGTGTTCCTCGGCAACTTCCTCGGCGCGCTCACCGTCGCCGTGATGATGTCGATCGTCTTCACCTACGGATTCTCGAGCCCGCCGGACAAGGTCGCACAGTTCATCGCCGGCATCGGCGAGAAGCGCACCCTCGGCTATGCCGAGCATGGCGCGCAGGGCTGGCTGACGATCTTCGTGCGCGGCATGCTCTGCAACTGGATGGTCTCCACCGGCGTCGTCGGCGCGATGATCTCGACCCACGTCAGCGGCAAGGTGATCGCCATGTGGATGCCGATCATGCTGTTCTTCTTCATGACCTTCGAGCACTCGGTCGTGAACATGTTCCTGTTCCCGGCGGGCCTGATGCTCGGCGCCAACTTCTCGATCTACGACTACTTCGTCTGGAACGAGATCCCGACCGTGCTCGGCAACCTCGTCGGCGGCCTCGCCTTCACCGGCCTGACCCTGTACTCGACCCATGTCCGCACCGGCGCCAAGCGCGGCCCGGCTGCCGTCGCCGCCAGCCCGCGCCGCCTCGCGGCCTAATCGGGACGCCGGTTCTCGATGCCTCGGCCCGCACGGGCCGGGGCCACTCTCGGCGATTGCTCATGCCGCCCGAACTCACCGTCTCCATCGGCCAGCACAGCGCGCGCGGCCGCAAGGCGGCGAACCAGGATTTTCACGGCGCCCTGGTGCCGCGCCAGCCCGATCTCGGCCTCAAGGGCATCGCCGTAGCGCTGGCCGACGGCATCAGTAGCAGCGCGGTCGGCGGGGCCGCCGCCGAGACCGCGGTCAAGACCTTCCTCGACGACTATTACGGGACGCCCGAGACCTGGACGGTCAAGACCTCGGCGCAGCGGGTGATCACCGCCACCAATTCCTGGCTCCACGCCGAAACCCGCCGCGGCCGCCATGCCGACAACCGCGACAAGGGCTACGTCACGACGTTCAGCGCGCTCGTGCTGAAGGCCCGCACCGCCCACCTCTTTCATGTCGGCGATGCCCGGATCTGCCGGGTTTCGGGCGCGTCGCTCGAACGGCTGACCGAGGATCACCGGGTCGTGGTGTCCTCCGAGGAATCCTATCTCGGCCGCGCCCTCGGCGTGAACGCGCATGTCGAGATCGATCATCTCGCCGTCCCGATCGAATGCGGCGACGTGTTCGTGCTCACGACGGACGGCGTGCACGAGCATGTCTCGGCGAAGGCGATCGTTGCGGCAATTGCCGCTTGCGCAGGCAATTTCGAGAATGCCGCCCGAGCCATCGTCGATGCTGCCTACGAAGCAGGCAGTTCGGACAATCTGACTGTCCAGATCGTGGGCATCGACGCGCTGCCGCCCGCCGAGCCGTTCGATATCGTGGGCAGCCTCGATCAGCTCGCTCCGGCGCCGGTGCTCGAACCGCCGACCAGCTTCGACGGCTACGACATCCTGCGCCCGTTGCATGCCAGCGCCCGCAGCCACGTCTATCTCGCCCGGGATGCCGCGACCGGCGCCATGGTCGCGCTCAAGGTGCCCTCGGTCGACCTGCGCGGCGACGCCGACTACCTGCGGCGCTTCATGATGGAGGAGTGGATCGCCCGGCGCATCGACAACCTGCATGTCCTGAAGGCCCACCCGCAGACGCGGCGGCGCAGCCACCTCTACGTCGCCATGGACTACGTCGACGGCCAGACCCTGACGCAGTGGATGGCCGACCATCGCGAGCCCGGTCTCGAGACCGTGCGCAACCTCGTCGGGCAGATCGCCCGGGGCGTGCAGGCCTTCCACCGGCGCGAGATGGTCCACCGGGACCTGCGGCCCGAGAACATCCTGGTCGATGCCGGCGGCACCCTGCGCATCATCGATTTCGGCTCCACCAAGGTCGCCGGCGTCATCGAGGCCGAGCCGCCGGTCGCGGACGAGGCGATGCTCGGCACACTGCAATACACCGCGCCGGAATGCTTCCTGGGCGACCCCGCGACGCCGGGCTCCGACATCTTCTCGGTGGGGGTCGTCGCCTACCAGCTGTTGACCGGCCGGCTGCCCTACGGCGCCAGCGCCGCCCGCGCCTGGACCCGGGCGAGCCAGCGCAAGCTGCGCTACGTCTCCGCCCGCGAGAGCCGGCCGACGCTCCCGGTCTGGGTCGACGGCGCGCTGCGCCGGGCCGTGCATCCCAACCCGGAGAGGCGCTACGCCGTCCTCTCCGAATTCCTGCACGACCTGCGTCACCCGAACCCGGTCCTCGCCGACACGCGAAGCCTGCCGCTGCTGGAGCGCAACCCGCTGATCTTCTGGCAGGGGCTCTCGCTGATCCTGGCCGTCGTGGTGTTCGCCCTGCTGGCCGATCGCGTGTTCTGGCCGCCGCGATGAGCGATCGAAGCCCGTCCGGCCCGGCGAAAACCGCGATCGGAGTCATCACGTTTTGTTGCTCCACACAGTCCCGCTCGGGGCTCTCGCAAAATCAATGCGATAGCGCTGCGCTGGGCGCTGCAGTGCACAAACCGGCGCTTTGGCGTCCTTGACCTCGAAGCGGGCCGCCTTTAGGGCGCAGACAGAAGCAGTATGAGAGCGTCACCGTCGCTGATGACAGACGACCCGTCCGAGCACCCCGTCGTCCTCCTCGTCGAAGACGACGGACTCCTCCTGATGGAGGCCTCCGATACGCTGGCGGAGGCCGGCTTCACCGTTCTCGAAGCGGCCCATGCCGACAAGGCGCTGACGGTTCTCGAAGGCCGCACCGACGTCGGCGTCCTGATGACCGACGTGGACATGCCGCAGGGGTCGATGGACGGCTTCGCCCTCGCCCGGCTGGTCTCCCGGCGCTGGCCCGGGATCCCGGTCCTCGTCGTGTCGGGCATGGGATTCCCCGGCCCGAACGACATGCCCGACGGGGCCCGCTTCATCTCGAAACCCTACCAGCCCTCGGCACTGGTGCGCACCCTGCGCGCGGTCGTCGGGGCAGCCTGAGTGATCCTCACACAACGCCCGTTCGCGACCGGTCTTCGGCCGGCGCGCAACAGGCTGCGGGCGTTGTTTGAGTAGCATTGTGCGACGCACCTCCTTGAGGCGCGCGCCGTTTCGCGACACTGTCCAAAAGATGTCCACCGAAAAACACCGCTTCGCCACGCAGGCCGTTCATGCCGGCGCCTCGCCCGATCCCGCCACGGGAGCGCGGGTGCAGCCGATCTATTTCACCAACGGCTTCGTCTTCGAATCTACCGAGCAGGCCGCCGACATCTTCGCGATGCGTCGGACCGGCTTCTCCTATTCGCGCGGCTCCAACCCGACGGTGGCGGCCCTCGAACGGCGGGTGACCGGGCTCGAAGGCGGCAAGGCCGGCGTCGCGGTCGCGTCCGGCCAGTCGGCCGTGCTGATGGTCATGATGACCCTGATGCGCTCGGGCGATGCCTACGTCTCCTCCAAGCGCCTCTTCGGCGGCTCGCTGGGCCTGATGCGCCGGCTGGAGGGCCGCTACGACCTCAAGCCGCAATTCACCGAGGACTTCACGCCGGAGGCCTTCGAGGCGCAGATCACGCAGGAGACCAAGGCGATCTTCTGCGAGTCGATCGTCAATCCGTGCGCGAGCGTGGTCGACCTCGCCGGCATCGCCGACGTCGCCCGCCGCCACAAGCTGCCCCTCGTCGTCGACAACACCCTGGCCTCGCCCGCCCTCATCCGCCCGATCGAGTACGGCGCCGACATCGTCATCCACTCGACCTCGAAGTTCCTGGGCGGCTCGGGGCTGACCATCGGCGGCATGATCGTCGATGCCGGCAAGTTCGACTGGGCGGCGCAGGGCTCGCGCTACAACCTGATCAACGATCCCTGGCCCGATTACGAGGGCATCGTGCTCTCCGAAAAGTTTCCCGAGACCTGCTTCGCCTCGGCCTGCAAGCTGTTCGGCCTGCGCGACCTCGGCCCCGGCCTCTCGCCGATGAACGCCTTCCTCACGCTGACCGGCATCGAGACCCTGCCGCTGCGCATGGAGCGCCACTGCTCGAACGCGAAAATCGTCGCGGCCTTCCTGAAGGACCACCCGGCGGTCGCCTGGGTGAGCTATCCGGCCCTGCCCGGCCAGGAGGGCGAGGCCATGGCCGCGCGCTACGTGCCGCAGGGCCCGGGCTCGATCTTCACCTTCGCCCTCAAGGGCGGCGAGGCGGCGGCCCGCACGGTGATCGAGAGCCTCGAGCTCATCTCGCACCTCACCAATATCGGCGAGATCAAATCCCTCGCGATCCACCCGTCGAGCACGACGCACCGCCAGCTGCAGAGCCACGAGAAGGCTGCCGCCATGGTCGGTCCGGAGGCCGTGCGGTTGTCTGTCGGGCTGGAGAACGTCGAGGATCTGATCGCGGATCTGGAGCAGGCGCTGGCGCGGGTTTCGTAGGCCGCCGACCTCTCCCCGCTCTGCAGGGGAGGGTCGGCGCGCAGCGATGGGGTAAGGGACACATGCGGAAGCGGCGTACGGTCGGCGTTGTACTGGGCCTCCTGATCCTCGCAGGCTCCGCCGTCGTCGCCTCCGACTACCTCCAGCTCTTCCGCACCGAGCCGCCCCTCGCCCCCGAGGCCGAGCGCGCAGACCTCGTCCGTGTCGAGAAGGGCGCACGCCGCCTCACCCTCCTGCGCGACGGCCGGGTGCTCGCGAGCTATCCGGTCGCCCTCGGCTTCACGCCGGTGGGCCACAAGCAGCGCGAGGGCGACGGGCGCACGCCCGAGGGGCGCTACCGCGTGGAATACAGGAACCCGGCGAGCGTCGCCCACCTGTCGCTCAAGGTCTCCTACCCGGAGCAGGCTGACCGGGACGCGGCGGCGGCACGGGGCGAGGAGCCCGGCGGCGACATCATGATCCACGGCATCATGAACGGGCTCGGCTGGACCGGGAGCCTGCACCGCCTGATGGACTGGACCAGCGGCTGCGTCGGCGTGAGCAACGCCGAGATGGAGGCGATCTACGCCCGCGTCGACGTCGACACGCCGATCGAGATCAGGCCGTGACCTGACGGGATCGGCGCCTACCTTCAGGGCACGCACGACAGCCCGAAGACCAGGAGCCCCCCCATGCGCGCCTACGAAATGTCCTCCGCCGACGGCCTCGACAGCTGGCGGCTGGCCGAGCGTACGCAGCCGGAGCCGGGTCACGGTCAGGTGCTGGTGCGGATGCACGCCGCCTCGCTCAACTACCGCGACCTGCTCATCGCCAACGGCCAGTACCCGTTCGCGGTGAACCTCGACCGGCTGATCCCCGTCTCGGACGGGGCCGGCGAGGTCGTCGCCGTCGGTCCGGGTGTGCGGCGCTTCGCGGGCGGCGAGCGCGTCGCCGGCATCTTCTCGCAGTCCTGGCTCGGCGGGGCGCAGGTCGCGGACATGTGGCAGACGGCGCTCGGCGGCGCCGTCGACGGCGTGCTCGCCGAGTTCCAGGTGTTTTCGGAGGAGGGCCTGGTCGCGCTGCCGGACCACCTCTCGTTCGAGGAAGGCGCGACCCTCCCCTGCGCCGCCGTCACCGCCTGGAACGCGCTCTACGGCGCGAAGCCGTTGAAGGCCGGCGAGACCGTTCTGACGCTCGGCACCGGCGGCGTCTCGATTTTCGCGATTCAATTGGCCCACGCGGCCGGCGCACGGGTGATCGCCACCTCGTCAAGCGACGCGAAGTTGGAGAAGGCCAAGGGCCTCGGCGCGGACGAGACCATCAACTACCGTGAGCATCCCGACTGGGAGAAGGAGGTCCGCCGCCTCACCGGCGGCGTCGGCGTCGACCACGTCGTCGAGATCGGCGGCACCGGCACGTTGCCCCGGTCGATCGCCTCCACCCGGCCGGGCGGCCATGTCGGCCTGATCGGTCTCCTCGCCCAGGGCGAGCCGATCGACCCGTTGGCCATCCTCGGCGGAAGCTGCCTCGTGCGTGGCGTCGCCGTGGGCTCGCGCGAGATGTTCGAGGACATGAACCGCGTGATCGCGCTCCACGCCATCAAGCCGGTGATCGACCGGACGTTCGGGTTCGACGCGGCGAAGCAGGCGCTGGCGGCCCTCGGCGAGGGCGCGCATGTGGGGAAGATCGTGGTGGCGATCGCGTAGCGCGCGAGTCAGCCGATGAGCCAGCATAACGCCGACTCGCGGGGCAGCCCGCCCAGTTCGGTTGGCGACCCACGAAGCGCAAGCGCGTTCACGCCATGGGACCGCCCGGAAGGGCAACGCGTTGACGACCCGGCGCGGCAGACCCAGCCGCCGGAGGATTCCTGTCAATGACGACCCTGTTCATCGCGAAGGTCCGCGGGCCGAACGGCGAGAAGCCGCTGATCACGGTGAGGGCTGCGGCCGAGGGCGAAGCGCGGCTGTTTCTCGAGGCGGCTTATCCCGAGGACACGATCGAGGACGTCGTCGAGCCGGGAGACTGGGTCAGCGACGCGGATACCGGCACGAAAGCCGGCGACGTGCGTGAGCATCCCGGCGTGTCGTGGCAGGCCCCGACGGGCAGTTCGGGCTGACAGCCGTGCCGTGCCTGCCGGAGGACGTGCGCGCACTCGCGCTGTTGCTTCCCGAGACGGTCGAGGGGGCCCACCAGGGGCATCCCGATTTCCGGGTCGGGGGCCGGGTCTACGCGACGCTCTGGACGGAGGAGGAGCGCCTCGTCGTGCGGCTGACACGCGAGACCCAAGCCACATTGGTCGAGACCGAGCCCGATTCTTTCGAGACGGTCCCGGGCAATTGGGGCAGTCGCGGCTGGACGAGCCTCGCCCTGTACGCGGCCGAGGAGGATGTCTTGCGCCGGGCGCTCCTCAGCGCCTGGAGCACCACCGCGCCGCCGGGGCTGGTCGCCCGATACGACGGGCTCGTCCTCGATCCGTAGAGGCGCATCTCGCGGCCGGCGTCATTGCCCCTTCGACAGTCGATCACCGACCTGTCCGTAGCCGAGCCGGGTGGCCGCCTGGTTCACCCGCCCGAAGCGCAGCACCGATTCTTCCAGGTAGTCGATCGCACCGACGAGATGCTGCCGTGCCGTCGCGACGTCGTCCCCGTCGCTTTCCGCAAGGATTACGGACGCGATGAGGACCCGATCGCGTTCGTCCTCGATCCGCCGATCCCGTTCGACATTGGGGCGTACGTCCGAATCGAAGGCCTCGATCACCTTCCAGGGTAAGTCGTCGGCTTTCGTCGCGCCGGGAAAGGCTTCCGCCAGCCGACGTCCCTTGGCCGCCGCAGCGCGAACCCGTTCAGCCAGCGTCACGTGCCGCTTCCTCGCATGGTACAGAGCGCTCACGTCTTATCGCGTCGGCCGCACCCTGACGATGCGGCGGACTCGGCCGGTCGCTCACGCCGGATCGATCGGATCGCGCCTCGCCCGCCGCGTCAGCGCCCGCAAGGCCCCGCGAAACGTGCGCACGTCCTGCTCGGTCAGCGCCATGCGGTGGAGCCGGTCGCGCATGTTGCGGATGATGCCGAGACGCTTTTCGGGAGGGTAGAACCCGGCCCGGCCGAGCGCCGTCTCCAGGCTCTCGAACAGCGAGAGCACGGCCTCGCGGCTCGCGGGCGGGGCCGTCATCGCACCGTCGAAGGGCTGGCGGGCGAGGCCGGCGGCGCGGCGCCACTCGTAGGCGACGAGCAGCACTGCCTGGGCGAGGTTGAGCGAGGAGAACTCGTCCGAGACCGGAAAGGTGACGATGGCATCCGCCAGCGAAACCTCGTCGTTCGACAGCCCCGTGCGCTCGCGCCCGAACAGGATCCCGACCCGCTGTCCGGTGTCCTGCCGCGCGGCGACGTCGGCCATGGCCGCGTCGGGGGCGTAGGCGCGCTTCATCTGGCCGCGCTCGCGGGCGGTAGTCGCCACCACGTATTGCAGGTCGGCGATGGCCTCGCCGAGCGTCGCGTGGATCGTGACGCCGTCGAGGACATGGACGGCGCCCGACGCCGCCTCGCGCACGCCCTTCTTCGGCCAACCGCCCTTGGGCGCGACGAGACGCAGCTCGGCCAGCCCGAAATTCGCCATGGCGCGGGCGGTCATGCCGATGTTCTCGGCGAGTTGCGGCTCGACCAGGATGATGACGGGGGCGGCACCGGACATGCCGGGCCTCTCGCACGGACCGGGGGAATGCGCCATGCCCGACGCGGGCTCGACCGAAACGGGCTTCTGGAAAACCTTGGGCTCGCGCCTGGAGGGCGCACCGCTCGACGCGATCAAGCTCGTCGCGGCCGTGTTGATGATCGGCGACCATGTCGACACGATCCTGCTCGACGGCCACGCGGTTCCGCTCTGGCGGCTCGGACGGATCGCGTTCCCGCTGTTCTGCCTCGCCGCCGCGCTGCATCTCGCCCGCGGCCATGATCCCGGCCGCTACGTGCTGACGCTGCTCCTCATCGCCGTGCCGACCCAACCGATCTACGCCACGGCCTTTCCCTACGGGACGACGGAGGCGAGCATTCTGGTCACCCTCGCCGCCGGCACGGCTTTCGCGGTGTGGCTCGCGAAGGCCGGCGCGTGGCGGCATGCGGTGCTGGCGGCGGGGCTCGCCTGCGTGCTGCTGCTGCCGAGCCTCGCCAAGACCGGCGTGGATTTCGGCCTCGCGGGCGTGCTGGTGCCGGGGGCATTCCTCCTGGCGCTGACCGGGCGAGCGGGCGGCGTGGCCTGGCTCGTCGCCGTCATCTTCGCGCTGAACGTCCATGGCTGGCATCCGCGCGGCGAAGCACCGTTGCCGTCGGCGATGTTCGATGCGGCGACGATTCTTGTTGGCGTTGCCGCGATTGTTTTGTTCGCGATGGGGCTGCAGGGGCGGCCGCGGTTCCTGCCGCGCTACGCGCTGCACGCGTTCTATCCGGGGCACCTGCTGGCGTTGGTAGGACTACGCGCGGCCGGATTCGCCATCGGTTCCTAGAAAACGCCGCCAGCAAAGCCGGCGGCGCAACTCTCGAAAGAAAAATCAGATCTTACCGTCGAGACCCATCTGATAATATTTGTGGGTGATCTTGTCCTGGTTCTCCAGCAGCCAATCGATCGAGGGCTCGTTGGTCATGGCCTTGCGGATCGCCTCGCACATGCCCTTGCGCTGGATCTCGAACAGCGACTTGTGGTCGACGGTCTCGGCCTCGATCACGCCGGGGCTGAGCCAGACCGAGCAGATGATGCCGAGGTCGTTGGCCTTGTGCTTGGGGATGTAGCCGGCGCGGACCGCGTCGAGGACGCCGTTGGCGATGGCGAACTGCACCGTGCCCATCAGGATCGAGGTGTACTTGCTCTCTGTCACGCTGACCTTGGAGACGCAGAGCGTCACCGGGCGGACCATGATGTCGGTGTTCAGCAGCGCGAACACGCGCGAATGGCCGACGACCTGATCGCCGGTCAGGGTGGCGAGCGCGGTGCCGACCGGCCCGTCGAGCTCGCCGATGATGACCTCGGGCTCGGCCGCCGTGTTCGGCGCGCCGCCCGCGACGAGGGCCTCGCCGGCGCGCAGGATGATACGGTCGCTCATGATGTCTCCTTGGAAATGGGAATGGCCTGAACCTGTTGCGCTGATGCACGAAATCCAGGGCCAGGGCCATGCGGGTGGCGCGGACGGGGTCCGTCCGGTAAGGCCTCGCGGCCATGACCCGACAGTCGCGACACGAGCATGACGGCCTGCGCTACACGGTGGCGCTGGTCGAGATCTGGGGCGGGATCAACGGTCTCTGGGGGTTCCTCCGGGATCTCGGCCAGACCGGATTCGCCGTGCCCCTGACGCTGCTGCCCGGCGTGCTGATCATCGGGCTCGTTCTCGCGGCGAGCGTCGTCGCGGGCGTCGCCCTCTGGTTCGACCGGCGTTGGGGCTACGCGCTGTCGCTGCCGGTGCAGCTGGCGCAACTGGTCTGGTTCACGGGCGCGTCGCTCACCTTCCGCATCGCCTCCAGCGGCTGGATACTGGCCGACCTGTTCGTCCGCAGCCGGGCCGACGGCAGCCTCGTCTTCGGCTGGCAGCTCGATCCGGTGCATAGCGGCGGCTATGCGCTCTCGCTGGCGCCGCGGGAGGAGATCACCGTCGCACTCAACTGCGTGGCGCTGGCGATCCTGGTCTGGCTGGGCCTGCGCCTGCGCACCCGGCCGCCGGGACTGCAGCGTGGCTGAGGCTGAGAGCCGTACCCGACCCGACTGCATCGGGCCGGCGTCTCTCAGCGATTGTCGTAACGCGCTTTCTTTCGACCAACCGGCAACCACTTGGTCGGAAAGCGCTCTAGCGGCCGGCGGCGGCGCGGAGCATCCCGCGGATCGCAGGATCGGCCCGCCAGGCCGCGACGCGCGCGCAGGTGAGCGCTTCGTCCGGAACCGTCCGGTAGCGGGCGAAGCTCGCTTCGACGAAGGCGCGCAGGGTCATGGTCCGCGCCGGGCCGCTTCGCGGCGTCTCGACCTTGAAGAACAGGGTGTTGCCCGGCACGCCGTAATGGCGGGCAATGTCCGGATAGACCGGCCAGGTCCCGCCGGCGATCAGGGTGTCCGCGAGATAGCTGTCGAGATCGCAGGGCACGTAGGGAATTCCGGCCTTGTCGAGCAGGCCGCGGGCGAGGTCGGCGGCGACGTACATCTTCGGATGGTTGTCCGAATGCATGAAGCAGCCGCGGCGGCTCCAGCGGATCAGGTCGGCATCGAAATCGTATCCGGCCTGCGCCCCGAGGACGCGCAGGCCTTCGGCCGAGGCGTTCCACTGATCGTAGTAGCCGAGCTCGCCGTAGATGCGCCCGTCGTAGAGCCCGAGGGTTCCGTCGAGGCCGACGCCTTCGAGATGACCGAACAGGGCGAGGGCGGAATGGGCGTGCCCCATCGGGCTCAGGAGCCCGCCATAGGCCGGCCGCCGCTCGTCCATGCCGACGCGAACCTGATCGGGGTGAAAGGCGGCGAACACCACGCTCGGGATCAGCACGGCCCGCGTCTCGGCCAGCAGCCCCAGCAGGTCGCCGCCATCCCGGAACGGCGGCAGATAGTGGTTCGTGAACACGAAGTCGTGGCGGCGCGCTTCGGCGAGGAGGTCCGCCAAGCGCGGAAACCGCCGGTTCAGCGTGAAGGCGGACAGGCCGGTCACGGCGGCGTCCGGCAGCAGCAGCGACATCGCCTGGGCCACCGCCGACCCCTGGCAGGTGCCGATCACCAGGATTCGGGGTGTCCGGCCGAGGCCGGCTCGGCGCGCCCGCCGCTCCGAGCCGCGCGACAGGAGGCTGCGCCGGACATCGGACAGAACGTCCATCATCAGCATCGGGCGCTTCTGGCATGACGCCCGCCGCCCGGCAATTACCGCGGGCCGCCTGTCGAGCGAGCGGCGTGGGAGGGCATGGAGCGCCAGCGCGCGGCCCGGATCGCCGGTCCGTGCGCGCATCCGGTGCCACGATCGCTTTGTGCCTTTGGTGCACCGCGTTATAGCGGGTTCCGACCTGACCCGCGGCGCGCGCCGGAGGGGATCCGGTCATTGTTCTTTCGCGCTTCCCCGGGCCGGCCCGGCATCGATTTCGGCGGGAAGCGCTCCAGCGGGGAAGCGATATGGCGAAGATCAAGGTGGCGAATCCGGTCGTCGAACTCGACGGCGACGAGATGACCCGGATCATCTGGGCGGAGATCAAGAACAAGCTCATCCACCCCTACCTCGATCTCGACCTCGACTATTACGACCTCGGCATCGAGCACCGCGACGCCACCGACGACCAGGTCACGGTCGATGCGGCCGAGGCGATCAAGCGCCACGGCGTCGGCGTGAAATGCGCCACCATCACCCCCGACGAGCAGCGCGTCGAAGAGTTCAAGCTCAAGGAGATGTGGAAGTCGCCGAACGGCACGGTCCGCAACATCCTCGGCGGCGTGATCTTCCGCGAGCCGATCATCTGCAAGAACGTGCCGCGCCTCGTGCCCGGCTGGACCCAGCCGATCGTGATCGGCCGCCACGCCTATGGCGACCAGTACCGCTGCACGAACTTCAAGGTTCCGGGCAAGGGCCGCCTGACCATCAAGTTCGAGGGCGACGACGGCACGGTGATCGAGCAGGAGGTGTTCAAGTTCCCGGCGCCGGGCGTCGCGCTCGCGATGTACAACCTCGACGACTCGATCCGCGACTTCGCCCGCGCCTCGCTGAACTACGGCCTCGCCCGCAAGTACCCGGTCTACCTCTCCACGAAGAACACGATCCTCAAGGCCTATGACGGGCGCTTCAAGGACCTGTTCGAGCAGGTCTACCAGGAGGAGTTCAAGTCGCGCTTCGTCTCGCTCGGCATCACCTACGAGCACCGCCTGATCGACGACATGGTCGCCTCGGCGCTGAAATGGTCGGGCGGCTACGTCTGGGCCTGCAAGAACTACGACGGCGACGTGCAGTCCGACACGGTGGCGCAGGGCTTCGGCTCCCTCGGCCTAATGACCTCGGTGCTGCTGACGCCGGACGGCCAGACCGTCGAGGCCGAGGCCGCGCACGGCACGGTGACGCGCCACTACCGCGAGCATCAGAAGGGCAAGGAAACCTCGACGAACTCCATCGCCTCGATCTTCGCCTGGACCCGCGGCCTCGCCCACCGGGCCAAGCTCGACGGCAATGCCGAGCTGGCGAGCTTCGCGACGAAGCTCGAGACTGTCTGCGTCGACACGGTCGAGTCCGGCTTCATGACCAAGGACCTCGCCCTCCTCGTCGGCCCGGACCAGAAATGGCTCTCCACCACCGGCTTCCTCGACAAGGTCGACGCCAACCTCAAGACCGCCATGGGCGTCTGAAGATCCAGGCGGGCGTTATCATGTATTCAATCGATGACGCCCACACTGGTCCCGGCCGGTGACCGCAGAGCCTGTCCGGCTCGACCGGGCCGTTCCTTTGCGTCGGCCCGGCTCGACTTCAGATGGCCTTGAACAACCGTAGCGATTTTTGTGTCAATCTTGCCCGCAACGGTGGCGGCCGGCGGCGACAACGGTTAACCTGAGGCGATCCCATCGCGTTTCGCGGGGGCAAAACCCAGGCTCCGGCGCATGGCGAGCGCGACACGGCGCTTCGACATCGAAGCGATCACCGACAAGATCTACGAGGCCTCGGTCGTCCCCGAATCGTGGACCTCCGTGCTCGATTCGATGACCGACATCGCCGGCGGCGTCGGCACGATCCTGCTCGCCGCCGACACCACCGATTTCCGCTTCATCAGCACGCAGGGGCTGAGCGGCTTCGTCGAGAGCTTCGTCGAGCAGGGCTGGCCGGAGCGGAACACCCGCACACCGGCCGTGCTCAAGGCGCGCCATGCCGGTTTCATCGTCGAGAAGGACGTCTACTCGCCCAAGGAGATCGAAAACGACCCCCTCATCAACCAGTTCCTGCGCCCGCAGGGACTGGGTTGGGCCACGGCCACCGCCTTCCCGATGAGCACGGGCGACACCCTGGTGTTCAGCGTGGAGCGCGCCTACCGCAACGGCCCGGTGCCGGAGGCATCGGTGGAGCTGCTCGACAGCGTGCGCCCGCATCTCGGCCGGGCCGCGCTGATCTCGGGCCGGCTCCGCCTCGAACGCGCCCGCGCCGCCGTCGAGACCTTGGCGCTGCTCGGCCTGCCGGCCGGCATCGTCTCTCGGGATTTCCGGCTCCAGGCCGCCAACGCCCTCCTCGAAGGGCTGATGCCGCGCGTGGTGCGCGACGGCAGCGCGCGGGTGGCCTTCGCCGACGGCGATGCCGACGACCTGCTGGCCACCGCGCTCAACGCCACCCGCCGCCAGGTGCCGCGCTCGATCCCGATCCCGAAGCGCGATTCCGACCCCGCCTTGGTCGCCCATCTCGTGCCGGTCCGCGGCATCGCCCGCGACCTGTTCACCGGCAGCGCCTTCATCCTGGTGCTGACGCCGGTGGAGAAGCAGGCGCAGGGGCCGGATGCGGACCTGCTCCAGGGCCTGTTCGACCTGACCGCCGCGGAGGCGCGGGTCGCCCGCGCCATCGTCGCCGGGGAGACCGTCGAGACGCTGGCCGTGCGCCAGCGCATCAGCGAGAGCACGGTGCGCACCCAGCTCAAGTCGATCTACGCCAAGACCGGCATGAAGGGGCAGATCGACCTCGTCCGCCTCGGTTCCGGCCTCAGCCTCGTGCGATCCGACGAGGCCTGAGGGGCGCGGACTACCCGACCCTCAGCCTGCCTTCGATTCCGCGTTTCTCTTCCGCGTGGCCGCCGCCTTCCTGGCCGAGGCCGAGCGCTCCTCCGCCGTGCGCGAGGACGAGGCCGCGCCACCCTTGCGGCCGCCCTTGTGCGCGGCCGGGTGGCCGGTCGACTTGCCGCGCCCCGAGCCGCCGGGATGCTTGCCGCCGCCGTCGTCCTTG
The DNA here is from genome assembly GCF_008040035.1 of Methylobacterium sp. WL9. Taxonomy (NCBI): domain Bacteria; kingdom Pseudomonadati; phylum Pseudomonadota; class Alphaproteobacteria; order Hyphomicrobiales; family Methylobacteriaceae; genus Methylobacterium; species Methylobacterium sp. WL9. Next base: position 159,766 of record NZ_VRVE01000002.1, on the reverse strand, counting down.
TTGACGGTCGCCCAGGCGCGGGCCTCGGCCTCGGCCTCCGGCACCCCACGCTTCTCGTAGGATTCGGTGATCGCCTCGGCCTTGCGGACCTGCTTGTCCGTGTATTTCGACTTGTCTCCGCGGGGCATGGCCATCTCCGGCTCAGCCGCCCGTGGCGGCGTCGAGCGTGTTCCTCACCCGCCGCACGAGATCGGCGCGGCGATAGGGCTTGTTCAAGATCTCGAACTCCGATCCCCCCACGTCAGTTCGCTCCAAGCTGGCTTCGGCGTAGCCGGTGGTGAGCAGGACCTTGAGGTCGGGCCGCCGCCGCCGCGCCTCGCGGGCGAGCATCACGCCGTTCATGCCACCGGGCATGATCAGGTCGGAGAACAGCAGCGCGACGTCGGAGCACGTCTCCAGCACCTGCAGGGCTTCGCGGCCGTCGGCGGCGGTGAGGGTCGTGTAGCCGTAATCGCGCAGGATCGTCCTGGCGAGGTTCGCCACGTCCTCGCGGTCGTCGACGATCAGCACCGTCTCGGTGCCGGCCGGCTCGGCCTCCGGCGGGACGGGCACAGCCTTCGGGACCTCGTCCGCGCTCGCCGGGAAGGACAACCGCACCGTCGTCCCCTCGCCTACCACCGACGAGACCTGAGCGGTGCCCCCCGACTGCTTGGCGAAGCCGTAGACCATGGAGAGGCCGAGCCCGGTGCCCTTGCCCTCCTCCTTGGTGGTGAAGAACGGGTCCATCACCCGCGCCAGCAGCTCCGGCGGGATGCCGCTGCCGGTGTCGGTGACGGCGACGCTGACGAAGCGGCCGCCGGGGAGGCCGCTCGTGGCGGTCGCCTCCTGCGGCGTCAGATTCTCTGTGGCGATGACGAGCCGGCCGCCCTTCGGCATGGCGTCGCGGGCGTTGATCAGGACGTTGAGCAGCGCGACCTCGGCCTGGGCCGGATCGATCCGGCAGGTCCAGAGATCGGGAGCGAGCCGGGTCTCGATGGCGACCTGCTCGCCCAGCGTCCGCCCCGCGAGTTCCCCCATGCTCTCGACGAGCTGGTTCAGGTCGACCGGCCGCCCCTCCAGCCGCTGCTTGCGGGCGAAGGACAACAGCTGCTGCGTCAGCGTCGCCGCCCGCTCGGCGGCAGTGCGGATGCTGTCGGTGGCGCGGCCGAGGCGCGCCCGGTCCGCCCCGGGGTCGTCGAGCCCGGCGGCAACGATGTCGACATAGCCGAGGATGACCTGCAGCAGGTTGTTGAAGTCGTGCGCGATACCGCCGGTGAGCTGGCCGAGCGCCTCCATCTTCTGCGCCTGACCGAGCGCATCCTCGGCATCGCGGCGCCGGGAGACGTTGAGTTGCGAGGCGAAGAAGTACACCGCCTCGCCGGAGGCATCGAAGACCGGCGAGATGAACAGCGCGTTCCAGAAGGCCGAGCCGTCCTTGCGGTAGTTCAGGATCTCGACGGCGACCTCCCGGCGCGCCTCGATCGCGCGGGCGATCTTGGCGGCGGCCTCGGGATCGGTCGCCGGCCCCTGCAGGAAGCGGCAATTGCGGCCGACGACCTCGTCATGGACGTAGCCGGTCATCGTCAGGAAGGCGCTGTTGGCGTAGACGATCGGCGTATCGGGCAACCGCGGGTCGGCGATGACCATGGGCATCCGCGTCATCTCGACGGCGGCGAAGAAGACGTTGCCCTCGGGCCGCTGGATATCCAGGCCGGCGCGCTCCACGATCACGGGGCGCGCGAAACTCGCCGGCTTCTCGGGAGACGCGTCCATAGGCTCTTCCATCCCCTCCGGAGAGAGCGCGCCGTTCCTCAGCCCCGCCGGCGCAACCGACAAATAAGTAGTCGGAACATGAAGTCGTGTCGATCGATGGTTCGATGCGATGAACGGACCGGGCACGGCTTTGTCGTCCGGCACAGTTACCCAGGTCGAAGCATCGGCTTTTCCAAAACACCAACGACCACTTTTGCGGCCGGTGCTCCAAGCAAGGCAATCCCGAGGCATACACGCGACGTCGCGAGCCGCCCCGGGATTACTTCGCTGCGCGCAATGCCGGCGACTACGCTTCCCCGTCGAGCCCGAAGCTCACGCTCTCGACATGCGCCCGCTCGAAGGCCTGCATGACGTGCTGGTAGGAGCGCTCCATCTCGGAGTTGTCGGGACCCGACGTCTCCTCGGGTTTGAGCACGAACATCAGCATCGAGCGGCCGGTGACGGTGTAGCTGTCGCCGATGCCGAAGCTCGCCAGCTCCTGGCTGTCGGGCAGGTTGGTGTCGAGGATACGCGTCCAGGCGACGCCGCCCTTCAGCTCGGGCAGCGTGAAGTCGACCACGTCGTGATAGGAATTGTAGAACAGCAGCAGCGTGGCGTCCCCGCCGCGGCGATGGATGCCCGAGGCCTGGGCCCGGCCGTCGAGGAGCACCGCGAGAGAGCGCGAATTGCCGTCGTTCCAGTTCTCCGGCGCCATTTCGGTGCCGGCGGGCGTCAGCCAGGTGACGTCCTTGACCCCGAATTCCTCGTCGAAGGCGCCCGTGACGAAGCGGCCGCGCGAGAGCATCGGCAGGGCGTTGCGCAGCAGGATCAGGCGCTGCGTGAACTCGGCGAGATCGCGCTCGTCGGCACCGATCGCCTCCCAGTCCATCCAGGAAACCTCGTTGTCCTGGCAATAGGCGTTGTTGTTGCCCTTCTGCGAGCGGGCGAACTCGTCGCCGGCGAGCAGCATCGGCGTGCCCTTGGAGAGAAACAGCGTCGCCAGCATGTTGCGCATCTGGCGAAGCCGCACGGCCTTGATCTCGGGATCGTCGGTCGGGCCTTCGACGCCGAAATTGTAGGACAGGTTGTGGCCGTGCCCGTCGCGGTTGCCCTCGCCGTTCGCCTCGTTGTGCTTCTCGTTGTATGAAACCGTGTCGGCCAGCGTGAAGCCGTCATGGGCCGAAATGAAGTTGACCGAGGCCCAGGGACGGCGGCCGCGCTTGTTGAACTTGTCGGCCGAGCCGGTGATGCGGGACGCGAGCGACGGCAGCAGGCCCGCATCGCCCTTCCAGTAGCCACGGACATCATCGCGAAAACGGTCGTTCCACTCGGCCCAGCCGGGCGGGAAGCCGCCGACCTGATAGCCGCCGGGGCCGCAATCCCAAGGTTCGGCGATGAGCTTCACGGAGTTCAGCACCGGGTCCTGACGGCAGGTGTCCAAGAAGCCGCCGCCTTCGTCGAAGCCGTACGGTTCCCGGCCGAGAATGGTGGCGAGGTCGAAGCGGAAGCCGTCGACCCGCATTTCCGTCGCCCAGTAGCGCAAGCTATCCGTGACGAGCTGCAGCACGCGCGGATGCGACAGGTTGAAGGTGTTACCGGTGCCGGTGTCGTTGATGTAGTAGCGCGGCTCCTTCGGCATCAGCCGATAGTACGAGGAATTGTCGATGCCCTTGAAGGAGAGCGTCGGACCCTTCTCGTTACCTTCCGCGGTGTGGTTGTAGACCACGTCGAGGATCACCTCGAGGCCGGCGCCGTGCATGCGCGCGACCATCTCCTTGAACTCGGAGAAGGCGAAGTCCGGCACCGCCGCGTAGCGCCGGGCGGGGGTGAAGAACGAGATCGTGTTGTAGCCCCAATAGTTCGTGAGGCCCTTCTCCTGCAGGTAGTCGTCCTGCACGAAGGCATGGACGGGCAGCAGCTCGACCGAGGTGACGCCGAGGCTCTTGATGTAGTCGAGCACGGCGGGGGTGCCGAGGCCGGCATAGGTGCCGCGAAGTTTTTCCGGCACGGCCGGGTGCTGCTTGGTGAAACCCTTGACGTGGGTCTCGTAGAAGATCGTCTTCTCCCACGGCACGTTCGGCTTCACGTCGCGGCCCCAGGTGAAGGCCGGATCGATCACCTGACAACGGCGGGTGTAGGGTCCGCTGTCGCGATCGTCGAAGGTCAGGTCGTCGCCGGTCTCCATCTGGTAGCCGAACAGGGCCGGATTCCAGGTGATCGAGCCGACGAGCCCCTTGGCGTAGGGATCGATCAGCAGCTTGTTGTGGTTGAAGCGGTGGCCGGCCTTCGGCTCGTAGGGGCCGTGCACGCGGTAGCCGTAGATCGTGCCGGGGCGGGCGTCGGGCAGGTATCCGTGCCAGACCTCGTCCGTGTACTCGGGCAGGTCGATCCGCTCGATCTCCTTCTCGCCGGCATCGTCGAACAGGCAGAGTTCGACCTTGGTGGCATGGGCCGAGAAGACGGCGAAGTTGACGCCGAGGCCGTCCCAGGTCGCGCCGCGCGGGTGGGGCGAGCCCTCCCGGATGCGCGAGCGCGTGACGCGCGGCTTCGCGGGTCCATCGGTCTGGGTGCTCTTGGCGTCGGCCATGGTGTCTCCGCTGGCGGCCGCAACACGCGGGCGGCCGAATTCGAGGTGGGAACGCTCACGTTGCGGTGAAGCTCCGCCGCAACGCGAAAATATGCTGCGGCCGACAGGGTTGACGGGCAGAATTCCGCTGCAGCGCAGCAAGCCACCGCGCCCGCACGTCTTTTCCGCTCAGCCATGTGGCCGCCATGCCTAAGCGTTCATTCATTTCGCGCCGCTATGGTCCCGCCGAGTTGCGTTCGGCGAGCCGGAGTTGGTCGTGGTGGCGGTTGTTGCGTTGGGGAGCGCGCTGGGGCGTCTGTGCGGAGAGCTGGCGGCGGCCATCGCCTGCCATCTGACGCGATCGGACCACGAGGTCGGACCGGGCGCCGAAGGCGCGACTTACTACCATGAATCCATGCCAGCCTTCGAGGAGGCGACGCGGGTCCTGAAAGGCTTCGGTCTCGCAGCCCCCGTCCCCCGCGCCGACAAGCCGGATGAGGACTGGTACTGCCGCCACGCCCTGACCATGGATGCCGAAGCCATGCCGGGCGCGCTGGCTTCCGCCGGGATCGACGGCGACGCGGCGCTGCAGGCCGTGCTGGGCTCGTTCCTCACCCTGGGCTGCGGCCATGACCGCCTGTCGTCCGAGCGCACCCCCTTCACGCCGCCGGCCGCCTACGAAGCTGCGATGCGCGCGCTGGTCCGCGCCGGCTACGCCCAGAGCGTCGGCAGCGCCTTCCGCTGGACGGACAAGATCGGTCCCGCCATGCGCGGGATCGAGGCCTGGGACGAGAACGGCCAGTCGCTCGCGACCCTCCGCGAGCAGGACCGGCTGGCGCAGGCCGATGCGGCCTGGCGCTCGATGCCGGAGACGATCCGGCGGGCGCATTTCGCCAAGCGTCCGGTGCCCCTCGTGCCCGTGGTCGAGGCGCTCACCATGAGCTGGCGCGACGGCGCCTGGCATCCGGTGACCCGCGACGCGCCGGCCGCACCCGCCGGACAGATCGCCCTGGCGCGGCGGTTGATCGATTTGGCGCAGGGCCACGCTTGAGCGCCTCCTACGAAACTTGCCCTGCACGGTCGTGGCCAGGGCGAGCATTCCCGATGGCCCGGAGCTTCGCGAGAGACACCAAGCCCGGTTCCACCGGAGCCGTATCGGCGCGATAAGGGGGCAACTTCCAGCAGGATCGCGCCATGACCGATGACCCCTCCGACACCGCCGCGAGCCTGCGCGCTCTGGCGGAGAAGCATGGGGTCAGCCCGGAGGCGGTACGGCACATGCTGCAGGCGCTCGAGTCCGGCGGCGGCCGCATGGCGCAGTTCGATCATCCCGAATTCGGCGGCATGGGCCAGTGGTTCTCCGGCGGCATGGTCATGGTCGGCCGCATGAACGACCACGGCCTGAAGGCCCGCGTGACCGCGCTCTGCGACGACCTCTCGGCCGCCCTGCCGGAGCTGGCGCCGCGCCGGTCGCAGAGCTTCTCCACGAGCCAGTCGTCGAGCGGGTCTTCGGGCAACTGTTGGCCCGAGGGCCTCGGGCGGGCCTCGAGCGTCGGGTCGCAGAATTCGACCCGTTACGCCTGGTTTCCCGACAGCCGCCGGCTCGCCGTCGAGACCGACGGACGGGTCGCGCTCTACGACACCGGCGACCACGTCATCACCGGCGCCTCGCAGCAGCAATCGGGCACGTCGCGTGTCCGCTTCAGCGGCCCGCACGGGGTGATCTCGCTCGACGACCTGACGCCGGTCGGCCAGACGCAGGCACAGAGCGAGCCGAAGCCGAACGAGCCTGCGCGCACGGCGCCGTCATACTCCCCTCCCCCGGCTCCCGAACCACGCCCGGCCTACGCTCCGAGCCGTGACGACGCGCCGAGCCAGGCCAGCCCGCCCGAACGTCCCCGGCCCGCTTCCGCACCGACATCGGCCAGCCCGCAGACCGACGTGATCTCGACCCTGGAGCGGCTGGCCGAGCTGCACCGCAAAGGCATCCTCACCGACGAGGAGTTCTCGGGGAAGAAGGCGGAGTTGCTGGCGCGGCTCTGACGGTTCGCCGCATGACCCCGCAGCGCGACCTCGTCGACATTCAAAGGATCTACCACGAGCCCGCCGTCGCGGAGTTTGCCCGGGGGCGGGAGATCTTCGCGCGCTTTCCGGATGTGGAGCGCATTGCCGTGCCCTCGCACTGGAACATCCCTTCCCTCCACGGCAACGCGGGCGCGATCGAGGATTGGCTGCGCATCAAGCGCACCACGCTCGTCGTCGGCGTGAAGAAGGGGCTCGCCCTGCGGCCCAACGGGCGCAGCGCCCATTTCATCGCGCCCTCGACCTCGAACGGCTGCGCCATGGCCTGCGCCTATTGCTACGTGCCGCGCCGCAAGGGTTTCGCGAACCCGATCTCGCTGTTCGTCAACACCGAGGCCATCGGTGAAGCCATCCGCCGCCACGCCGAGAAACAGGGGCCGCTGACCGAGCCCGATCAGGTCGATTCGGCGCTATGGGTCTACGATCTCGGCGAGAACGGCGATCTCTCGGTGGACGCCATGCTCTGCGACAATGTCCGCGACCTCGTCGCGCTGTTTCGCACCATCCCGAACGCAAAAGGTTCGTTCGCGACGAAGGCGGTGAACCGCGACCTGCTCGCCTACGAGCCGCAGGGCAAGACGCGGATCCGGTTCTCGCTGATGCCGGCGCGGATCGCCAAGGTCGTGGACGTGCGCACCAGCCCGATCGCCGAGCGCATCGCCGCGATCGATGACTTTCTGCGTGCGGGCTACGAGGTCCACGTGAACTTCTCGCCGGTGATCCTCTACGAGGGCTGGGAGGCGGATTGGCGCGCGCTGTTCGACGAGATCGACGGCACCATCTCCGACGCGGCCAAGGCGCAACTCAAATGCGAGATCATCCTGCTGACCCACAATGCGGGCCTGCACGCGGTCAACCTCGGCTGGCATCCGCGGGCGGAAGACCTCCTCTGGCGGCCCGACATCCAGGAGGCCAAGCGCTCCGAGGGCGGCGGCGAGAACCTGCGCTACCGTACCGGCTGGAAGGGGAAATGGCTCGCCCGCTTCAAGGCGCTGCTGGCGGAACGGATGCCGTATTGCACGGTGCGCTACGCCTTCTGATTCTTTTCCGGAGTTTTCGATGAGCGATCACGAGACGTTCCTGCGCGAAGCCATCGCGCTCGCCCGCGACAACATACCGGCGGGTGGTACCGCCTACGGCTCCGTGATCGTGCGAAACGGCCGAGTGATCGCGCGGGCGGCGAACCAGGTCCACGCGACCAACGATCCGACGGCCCATGCCGAAGCCCTGGCGCTGCGCGAGGCCGGCCGCGTGCTCGGGCGGCCGGTGCTCGACGACTGCATCGTCTACGCCAGCGGCCGGCCCTGCCCGATGTGCCACGCCGCGATGCGGCTCGCCGGCATCCGCGAGGCCTATTTCGCCTTCACGGCGGAGGAAGCCGAAGCCCACGGCGCGGGCAGCGCGACGATCTACGCGGAGCTGTGCCTGCCGCCGGCCGAGCAACCGATGCAGGTGCGCCATCTGCCGCCCGTGGGCGAGACGGCGCCCTATGCGGACTGGGCCGCGCGCCGGGATCGGAGCTGAAGACCGCGCTCAGTGCGTCCAGGGCGCCGTGCGGTTGAACTTGAAATTGTCGGAGTAGGACAAGCCCTTGCGCACGGTCTGGGGCCGCGGGGTCTCGACCCGATAGGCGATGCCCTCGCGCTTGGCGTAGGCGATGGCCTCCTCAGCCGTGTCGAATTCCAGACGCACCTGCTGCAGCATGTCCGACGACGAGGTCCAGCCCATCAGCGGGTCGGCCTCGCGGGCGCTGGTCCGGTCGAATTCGAGCAGCCACTGCTTGGTGCGGGCCATCCCCGACTGCGAGGCATCCTTCGAAGGGCGGAAGATGCGGGCGCTCGACATCGGACGGAGGCTCTCCGGAAAAAATGGTCGGGGCGATAGGATTCGAACCTACGACCCTCTGGTCCCAAACCAGATGCGCTACCAGGCTGCGCTACACCCCGACACGCTCGCGCGCTGAGACGGACGTACGATTTTGCCTCCGCTGGGGCAAGCAGCGGCAGACGCGAACGTCCCATGAAAAACCAGCCCATGAAAAACCCGTCCGGCACGGCCGGACGGGCGGAATCGTCAAACGGGCCGGATGCGGATCAGCAATCGTCGCCCTTGTGGCCGGCATGTTGGGTGGCGGGTGTGTCGTTCATCGCGCCGACGGTGCCCGGCGAGGCAGGCTGTTCGCCGCCGGCCAGGTTCTTCGAACCGGCTTCGGCCTTGTCGCTCTTCTCGCCGCCCTTGTCGGCGGTCTGGGCCGCCTGGTTCGCGCCGGTATTGTTCATGGCGCCGACCGTACCCGGCGAGGCCGGCTGGGCACCGCCGGCAATGTTTTTGCTGCCCTTGTCTACGTCCGAGCTCGTCGCGTTGGTCGCCTGATCCGGGCTCTTTCCCTTCTCGGCGGTGCACGGCGCAGCGATGGCGGCAGAGGCGGACAGCAGTACGGCGGCAGCGAGATTGGCACCGATCACAAATTTCTTCACGTTTTTCTCCGCGTTGTTGTTCGCGGGAGAAAGCAGCAGCCCCATGCGGATGTTCCGCCCGAACAGGGTGGCTGCGACAATTCTGTCGCGCGGCCGCCGTGAACACGTCTATGCTGGAAAATACTTCCGGCATCGCGACAGAATATCGCAGGAAATCTTGAGCGGCGCCTCGGTCTCAGGGGTCGAGGAGCGCCGTGAGACGCGCCGCGAGCCCGGCGCCGTCACCGGCGAGATGCAGCAGCTTGAGCCGGGAGGTCGCGCCGGAAAGGATCGTCACGTCGGCCTTTCGCAGGCCGAAGCTCTTGGCCAGGAAGGCGACGAGGACCGCATTGGCCGCACCCTCCACCGGTGGCGCCGCGACGCGGAGCCCCAGCGCGGCCCGGCCATCCGCGCCGACGACGACGCGGCCGAGCGCCGTGCGGTCGGCCTTCGGCGTCAGGCGCACGGCAAGCCGCAGCCCGTCGGCATCGATCGCGAAGGGGGCTGGCGTGTCGGGCGTCATGGCGCTTCGGTCCGGCGGCTCTCACCGGACCATTGAACGAACGACGGCGATGGGTGGCCCCATCGCCGTCTGGCATCGGACTGGAGTTGGCAGACCACTCAGGCGCTGGCGCGCATCGGGGTGGCGTCGACGGGGATCTCGATATCCACGCCCAGCGTCGAGACGCCCTTGCCGCGCTCCAGCTTGATCTGGACCTTGTCGGCATCGACCTTCACGTACTTGGCGATGACGGCCAGGATCTCTTCGCGCAGCGTGATCACCAGATCGGGACGGCCGTTCTCGGACCGCTCGTGCGCGATGATGAGCTGTAGGCGTTCGCGGGCGGTGTTGGCCGAGCCGCGGGGCTTGAGGAAGGTGAGAACGCTCATGCTGCCCTCCGTGTGAACAGCTTGTTGATCAGGGACTTGCGGTCGGACGGGATCGCCATCGCAACGGTTTCACCCTTCAGGCGGCGCACGGCGTCGATATAGGCGCGGGACGGGGCGCAGAGCGGGTTGTTCAGCGTCACCGGGCAGCCGACATTCGAGGCGCGGAGCACTTCGAGGCTCTCGGGGATGATGGCCAGCAGCGGGATCGAGAGGATCTCGAGCACGTCGTCGACTTTGAGCATGTCGCCGCGGTCGGCCCGGGCCGGGTCGAAGCGGGTGAGGATCAGGTGCTTCTCGATCTGCTCGCCCTTTTCGGCGCGCACGGTCTTGGAATCGAGGAGACCGATGATCCGGTCCGAATCGCGCACCGAGGAGACTTCCGGGTTGGTGACGACCACCGCGACGTCGGCGTGGCGCATGGCGAGCTGGGCGCCGCGCTCAATGCCGGCCGGGCTGTCGCAGACGACCCAGTCGAACTTTTCGCGCAGCTCGGCGATGACGCGCTCGACGCCTTCGTCGGTCAGGGCATCCTTGTCGCGGGTCTGCGAAGCGGGCAGCAGCGAGAGGTTCTCGAGCCGCTTGTCGCGGATCAGCGCCTGGTTGAGCTTGGCGTCGCCGTTGGTGACGTTGATGAGGTCGTAGACCACCCGGCGCTCGGCGCCCATGATCAGGTCGAGGTTGCGCAGGCCGACGTCGAAATCGACGACGCAGACCTTCTCGCCGGCCTGGGCCAGCGCTGCACCGAGGGCGGCCGTGGTCGTCGTCTTGCCGACGCCGCCCTTGCCGGATGTCACACAGAGAACCTTGGCCATCTCATCGTTTCCCTTGAAGCCAAATCGTGTTCGTCGAAGCGTGCCGCTCAGGCGAGGGCCGCAAACTTGATCGCGCCGCCGTCGAGCCAGATCTGGACAGCCTGGCCGCGCAGGTGGCTGCCCATGTCCTCGGCCGTGCGGACGAGGCGGTCGATGCCGAGGAGTTCGGGCTCGAACTTCCGGCAGTAGATTCTTGCGCGCGGGTTCTTGGCGGCTCCCGCGATGACCCGGCCGCGCAGCGCGCCGTAGACGTGGACGGAGCCGCCCGCGAGAATTTCGGCGCCGGAGGAGACGGAGCCCATCACGGTCACGTCGCCCTCGGGATGACAGATGCTCTGGCCGGAGCGCACCGAGCCCTCAATGGTGAGCGAGGTGACCGGAGGCTTTTCCGCCTCGATCGTGACCGTCACACCCTCGAGCGTCGGACGGCCGCCGGCGAGGAAGGGAGGAAGTCCGACTGACGCGCAGGCCGCGCCCTCGATGCCGAGGATGCGGATGCTGCGGCTCGACAGCTCGGCGACGAGGCCTTCGAGCGCGGAGGCCTCGGGGGCCAGCGCCGCCACGTCGAGGATCACGCCCTTGTCCGCGAACAGGGTGGGCGAGCGCTTCAGCGCGGCGTCGAGGAGGGCGAGCCAGTCGCCGACCGGAGCTTGGGGCGCCAGGGCGAGCGCGCGAAACACGCGGCCGCGGCAGGCGAAGATGGGGAGTGTGGGAGCAGGGCTTGTCACGGGGGTGAACGTTTCCTTACCGACCCCCCCATTCACGGCCGCCATGGTTACCGTGCGGTTAATTTTTCCGGGCGGTCGGCAAGTTTTGCCGGGTGACGTCCGGGCACCGGATTGCCGTGTTTCGGAAATTATCCTTCACCGTCAGTGGCTTGATGATCGTGATCGGCGCGATACAATCGTTAAGGCGATTTCATCCGGCCTGCGGGGATCGCCCAATCCTGTGATCGTGCGAATCAGGGAGACGCCGACGCGGACGGTGATCGAGGGGTTTTCGAGAGGCGCGATCGCCCCCGGTGCCGGATCGCCTTCCGCCGGCGCCCCGGGCATCCGGCAAGGGGAAGTCGCCGGCGGCCTCAGCCGACTTCGACCCGGCCGTCGAGGCCGATCACGCGGCCGAGGCCGCGCACGCGGTTGAGCAGGCGTTCGCCGTCGAGGGGGCGCCATTCGGCCGGAAGCCTGAGCACGATCTTGCCGTCCTCGACGGCGAGCGGTGTCCGCTGGAGCACGCCCGCCATGCCGGCTGTGACCGGGAAGGCGACGCGCTGCAGGGCGGCGATCAGGCGGGCGCGCTCCAGCAGGCGGGGACCGGCGAGATCGCGCAGCATCTGGCTCGCCTTCTCCGGCGCGATGCCCTCGTGGCGAAAATATCCGGTCAGCGCGAGATAGGCGCGGCCGGGGTGGTCGATCCCGGTGAAGGCCGCGTTGGCGATCACGTTCAGGCCCTGCTCGCCCCGGTAATCCGGATGCGCCCGCCAGTTGATGTCCGACAGGAGGCAGGCGGCGTGGCGCAGCCGGCGCTCCTCGGTGGTCTCCGGCCCGTCGAGGGTCGCGATGAAGCGGTCGGTCCAGCCGCGCAGCTCCTCGCCGTGGCCGGGAGAGCGCGCGCGCTGGTCGTTGAGCACTTGCGCCCCGGCGATCAACGGGTCGAGCATCCGGGTCTCGCGGTCGAGCTGCTCGAACAGCAAACCCTCGCGGACGCCGAGCGCCGAGATCGCGACCTCGCGCGGCCGGCCGACATTGATGATCTCTTCGAGCACCACCGCGCCGTAGGCGAGCAGCGGCCGCCGTGCCTCCGACACGAGTTCCACATCCTGCAACGCGCTCGATTCGTTCTTCTCGACCATGTCGAGGAAGTCGAGCGTGTCCTGCGGCTCGACGCTGTAGCCGTGCATGACGTGGAGGTCATAGCCGCGGGCGGCCATGTGCAGCTTGGCCAGGGCGCGCCAAGTGCCGCCGACCGCGTAGAAGGTGCGCCCGCGCATGATCTCGAGCTGAGGCTCGGCCTTCTTGAGATGTTCGCGGGCGATCTTGCGGGCCTTCTTGGCGGAATCGCCGGAGAGATCCTGCAGGGCGAGGCCGCCGAGCGGCATGGTCACGCCCTGGCCCACCGTCGAGCCGCGCACGTCGACGAGTTCGAGGGAGCCGCCACCGAGATCGCCGACGACGCCGTCCGGCCCGTTGAAGCCCGAGACGATGCCGAGCGCCGACAATTCGGCCTCGCGCCGGCCCGACAGAAGCTCGATGCCCTGGCCGAGAATATCCTCGGCCGCCTTGATGAAGGCGGGGCCGTTCTCGGCGTCGCGCGCGGCGGCCGTGGCGAGCACGAAGATCCGTCCGATCTTCATGGTGTCGCAGAGCACCCGGAACCGGCCGAGCGCATGGAGCGCGCGGCGCACGGCCTCGTCGCTCAGCCGCCGCGTCGAGAAGACGCCCCGGCCGAGACCGCAAAGGACCTTCTCGTTGTAGAGCGGCGTCGGCGCACGGGTCAGCCCGTCATAGGCGACGAGCCGCACCGAGTTCGACCCGATGTCGATGATCGCAACGGGTTTGAGCCGGTCGGGCAAGGGCATGTCGGCGGAATGGGCGAGCGTCAGGTGAGAACGAATCGGACCCATGCGTCACCCTTTCAGGCACGCTGAGCCCGACGGCTCAACGAGCGGGGGCTGGATTTCTTCGACGACTTGCCGCGCCCGGACAGGCTCGGATTCGTCATGAAATACTTGTGCGCGTTGAACGGCTCTTCGCCCTCGGCGGGCTGGATCCGCTCGCTTGCGCCCGATGCCAGTACACGCCAGCTCTGCCGGTTGTCGAGGAGGTTCGCCAGCATGATCTGGTCGAGCACCTGCTGGTGCACAGTCGGATTGGTGATCGGCAGCAGGGCCTCGACGCGCCGGTCGAGGTTGCGCTGCATCAGGTCGGCGGACGAGATGTAGACGATCGCCTTGGGGTGGGGCAGCCCGGCGCCGTTGCCGAAGGCGTAGATGCGTCCGTGCTCCAGGAAACGCCCGACGATCGACTTGACCCGGATGGTCTCGGACAGGCCGGGCACGCCGGGACGCAGGCAACAGATGCCGCGCACCACGCAATCGATCTGCACGCCTTCAGTCGAGGCGTCGTAGAGCGCGTCGATGATCTGCTGGTCGACCAGCGAGTTGCACTTGATCCAGATCGCCGCCGGGCGCCCGGCCTTGGCGTGGGCGATCTCCTGCGCGATGTGCTCGAGGAGGCGCGGCTTCAGCGTCATCGGCGAGACCGCCATGCGCTCGAGCTCCGCCGGCTCGGCATAGCCGGTGATGTAGTTGAAGATGCGAGAGACATCGCGGGCGATGGCCGGGTCCGCCGTGAAGAAGGACAGGTCGGTGTAGATGCGCGCGGTGATCGGATGATAGTTGCCGGTGCCGATATGGCAGTAGGTGACGAGCTTCTCACCCTCGCGGCGCACCACCATCGACAGCTTGGCGTGCGTCTTCAACTCGATGAAGCCGAACACGACCTGCGCGCCGGCCTTTTCGAGGTCCTTCGCCCAGCGAATGTTCGCCTCCTCGTCGAAGCGGGCCTTCAATTCCACCAGTGCGGTCACCGACTTGCCGGCCTCGGCCGCCTCGGCCAAGGCGGCGACGATCGGCGAGTTCGAGGAGGTGCGGTAGAGCGTCTGCTTGATCGCGACGACGTTCGGGTCGCGGGCGGCCTGGGCCAGGAACTGCACCACCGAGTCGAAGGTCTCGTAGGGGTGGTGGACGATGAAGTCCTTCTGCCGGATCGCCGCGAAGACATCGCCGCCGCTCTCGCGGATGCGCTCGGGGAAGCGGGCGTTGTAGGGCTTGAACTTGAGGTCCGGCCGGTCGATCCCGACGATCTGCGAGAGCTCGTTGAGCGCCAGCGTGCCTTCGACGAGGAACACGCCGTCCTGCGCGATCTCTAGCTCGTCCATGACGAAGCTGCGCAGGTCCTCGGTCATGCCCTCCTCGATTTCGAGGCGGATCACGACGCCGCGGCGGCGCTGCTTCAGCGCGCTCTCGAAATGCAGGACGAGGTCCTCGGCCTCCTCCTCGATTTCGAGATCGGAGTCGCGCACCACCCGGAAGGCACCCTGGCCCTTCACGGAATAGCCGGGAAACAGCCGGTTCGTGAACTTCACGATGACCTGCTCGATGGCGATGAAGCGCGCCGTCGTGTCCCCCGTCGCGTCGGGCAGGCGCACGAACCGGTCGAGCATGGAGGGCAGGCGGATCAGCGCGCGGAGCGTGCGGCCGTCGCGCGGGCGCACCAGCATCAGGGCGATGGTCGAACCGAGATTGGGAATGAACGGAAACGGATGGGCCGGGTCGATCGCGAGCGGCGTCAGCACCGGCAGGATGTGCTGCAGGAAGTAGTCGTCGAGCCAGGCGCCATGCTCGTCCGACAAGCCCGCCGGCTCGACGAGCTCGATGCCGACTTCGAGCAATTCGCCACGCAGCGCCCGCCAGCGCTCCTGCTGGTCGAGGGCCAGCCGCGAGACCTCGGCGCCGACGCGCACGAGCTGTTCGGAGGGCGAGAGGCCGTCCTGCGAGGGCGTGGTGATGCCGGCGCGGACCTGATCGTACAGGCCCGCCACGCGGACCATGAAGAACTCGTCGAGGTTGGCCGCCGAGATCGAGAGGAAGCGCAGCTGCTCCAGCAGCGGGTGGTTCTTGTTGGAGGCCTCCTCCAGCACACGCCGGTTGAACTGCAGCCAGGATAGCTCGCGGTTCACGAAACGCTCGGGCGAGTGGCGCAGATGGCGGCCGGCCTCCAGGATCGGCTCGCGGGCGGCCTCGTCGACCTTAGCCCCCGTCTTCTGGCCGGTCGGGCCGGCCTCGGGCTCGGCGGCCTTCTCGGCGGCGAGGATGCGGGCGGCACGGGCCGTGCGGGCGCGGGCGCTCTCGCTGCGGACGCCGCGCTCTGTGGCGAGCGTCGTCTCCTCGGCCTCGACCGCCTCGCCGTCCTGCACCGTGACGTCCGACTCCATCTCCGGCAAAGGTCAGCCTCCTCAGTTGCGCGCGGGGCGGTGCCGTAGCACGGGCCGAGCTATGCCATATGACGTTTTTGCGACAGAGCGGCCAATGCCGCTGCGCCGCGACGGCCGGAAGGCTACTCCCCTTCCGCCTTCGCCTCCTCGGCGAAGATCGTCATGGCAGGGCCGAGATTCGGGGCGGGCTCGCGGCGCGTGTTCACCAGACGCAGCAGCAGCAGCGACTCGCCCATCACCGCCTTGAAGCCCGGCGTCACCCGGATCGGCAGGCAGCGGTCGAGCGTGAGGTAGGCCGCTGCTTCGTAGCGCTTCTTCGCGTCGTCGTCGCCTTTCAGGATCTTGGCCATGACCATCGGCGGGCCGCGCAGGCCGCCATTCGGCGCGAACAGGAAGCGGAACGCGACCACCGAGCCCTCGGTCCCCTTGGGCACCGTCCAGCAGCGCACGAAGGCGGCGCGCAGGTCCTTCCAATTGTCGAGGAGTGGCGCTGGATCCTCGGCGCGGGCAGGGAGGGCGGCCAGGAGCAGGACGAAGCCGACGGAGCAGACGCGGCGATACAGACGGCTCGGCAGATCAGAGGTCATGAGGTCCGATCCTCGTTTCGTGTCGCGGGCACGAGCCCAGAGTGATCGGTAACGGTCAGTCCCGCTCGCGAGGCGAAGCCGCCAGCCAATCCCGAAGCGCCTGATTGACCCGGCCATGCCAGCCGGCACCGGTCGCACGGATGCCATCCAGGACGTCGGCATCGAGACGCAGCGTGACCTGCCGCTTCGGCCGTTCGATCTTGGGCCGCCCGCGGCCGCGCCTGATGAGTTTGCCGCCGATGTGGAAATCGGCGCGTTCGATCATCTCGTCGGTAATCTCGGGAAGTTCTTCGTATTCCTCGGGCGTGATCTCGTGGGCATCCAAGGCAACGAGGTCCGTTCCGATCGGTCGATCGGCGGAGAAGCGGGGTGAAGCGCGTTTGCTCGCGGACATTGGCTTTCCTCATGGAAAATACGGCGATCCAACCCCCGTGGAATCCATCCAACGACGACCATTCGGCCGAAAAACAGCCCCATCGTGATGTTGCCGACCTCGCCGTAGTCTTTGCGCGTGTCTTCGAACGTGTAGGTCGGTCCGGCGAAAACGACCTCGGCATCGTCGAAACCGAGGCGCCCCTCGGTGAGCGCGTCTCTGGCGCTTCGCAGGATCCGAGACGATCGCCATCGATTATTCGCAACGCCATTTAACGCGGCGATCGACGATTAAAAGGCGTTACACAAAAGGCCGATCGGCATCACCCCTGTCGGAGAGCCGCGGTCATCAGGCCTCGTCATCCGCCCCGTCGGCGTCGTCCCCGGTCTCGGCCATGCCGAGCCGGTCGAGCACCGCCAGAGCCAACGGCTTGGTGATCCGCCGGCCGCGGCCGAGGGCGTCGCGGTCGAGTTCGGCGACCACGTCGCGGGCACGGGCCAGCGAGCGGTCGATGCGTAGGGCGACCGCTTCGACAACGGCGAGGTCCACCACGATCTGCCGGTCGACGAAGAGCTTGACGATGACCGCGCGCAGCAGGGCGTCGTCCGGCGGCAGGATCTCGACGCGCGGCGCGAGGCGCAGCCGCGAGCGCAGGTCCGCCACCTTGAGGCCGAAGCCGTCGACCGGGCCCGCTCCGGTGATCATCACCGGGCATTTCCGCTCGCGGGCGAGATTGAGCAGGTGGAACAGTGAGGACTCGTCACGATCCGCCGGGCGGTCGACATCCTCGATCACCAGGGCGCCGTTCGAGACGAGATGCCTGACCTGATCGGCCTGCAGCGTGCCGGCGGACACGGTCCAGGCATGGGCGCGCGTCGCCCAGATCGAGGCGAGGTGGCTCTTGCCGCTGCCGGCCGGTCCCTGCAGCAGAAGCACCGTGTCCGGCCAGTCGGGCCAGGCCTCGACCAGGCCGTAGGCCGTCTCGTTGGCCGGGCCGACGAGAAAATCCTCGCGGCCGTAGCGCGGGTCGAGGGGCAGGTCGAAGGTGAGCTGCTTCGGCGGAGCTTTGTCGCGCATGGGACGGGCTTATACACCCGATCCGTTGCGAAATTCGCGCGCGTTGCCTGCGAGTCATCAGCAGCCGTTCGGAGCAATCGTCGGGCCGAGCCTGTACGCGATACGGCGGAAATTGCATAAAATTAGAATTTCAAAATGCTCCAGAGGGCCGAAACAGCGCAAAGCCAAGTCTTAACGACTCCACTTCCAAATCGGGGACTGATTTTCGGGAGAGGCGACATGGCACGACCACGGCACGGTTTCCTGCTGGCCGCACAGGCGATCGTGATACTCGCCACCAGCGTCTGTCTCGGCACCATGCAAGCCTCCGCCACGACCGACGAGGTCCGCAATCATCTCGCCCGCAAGGACTGCGTCCGGGGAAAATTCGCGAACTACTATCGCGAGGGCCAGGGCGGCGACCCCGCGCCTAACTATCGCGGCCGGGTGTACAAGCTCAGCCAGGACTATCCCAATCAGCTGCCGCCCGCGGAAAAGCTTCCGTGGCAAAAGATCGATTTCAAGGATGGCGGGCCGGTCGATCCGAGGGCCTACCTGCAGGCGCTTCTCGATTACGGCCTGGAGGGCAATGTCGACGTCGACTTCTACGTCGAGGACAATAAAGTCCGCAAATGGTACGGCATGCCGTGGATGGACTGGAACACCGAGGTCGCCTCGGACTGGCCCGGCACCGACGGACGTGAATTCGTCCACGGTTTCACCCACGAGTTCGACTCGTCGGGCAACACGCTGAGCACCCTGCAGCGCGATTTCGTCGACACCTGGTCGGGCGCCTATTTCAACGACCGCGCCGCCTTCGGCATCGGGCAGGTCTATTGCAATCCGGACGACCCGAAACCCGGCGCGCTGAACCCCGACCCGACCGCGCTCAACACGTTCCCTGACGGCGCCTTCATCATCAAGCTGCTGTTCTCCACCGTCACGGAGGATCAGCTTCCCACCGTGAAGAACGCCCTCGAATGGAAGGCCGACGTCTTCGTCAACGACGATCCGCGCTGGCGCAATGCCGGGCCGATCGAGCGGTTCAAGCGCGAGATCAGTACGATCCGCATGATCCAGATCGACGTGTCGGTCCGCGACGCGCGCAGCACCACGGGCTGGCTGCTCGGCACCTTCGGCTATGACGGCAACGCCCGGGGCGACACGCCCTGGAAGCGGATGGTGCCGCTGGGCCTCCAATGGGGCAACTCGCCCAAGGCCACCTTCGCCGAGACTTGCACGGGGCCGAACGGACCCTGCGATCAGTCCAAGCTCACCGAGCAATGGATCAACCCGCAGGCCCTGAAGGAGCTGACGACCGCGCCGCTCAACTTCAACCATCTCGGCTATGGCGGGCGACTCGCCGGCCCCGTCGACAACGCCAAGGCCTCCTGCATGGGATGCCACCAGACGGCGGGCTTCCCGAACGTGGCGATCCTGCCGGAGTTTTCCGCCAACGGCACGCTGCTCGGCCTCGACGCCGAGCGCCGGCCGCAGACCGAGCAGAGCCTGCGGATGATGTACCAGGCGAACGTCGTCTCGGGCGTGGTGTTCAGCGACACCCAGCTCTACTCGTCGGATTCGTCCCTGCAGCTCTCGATGAGCCTACAGAACTACGTCTCCCTGCGTTGCGCGGCCCGGCCTCCGGGCGCCGGCGCGCCGCAGGAGACACCCTCGCTCTGCACGCAGCTCGCCCGCTGGCAGGTGCTGCAACGCAAGTCGATCGACGCCGTCTCGACCTTCGGGACGCCGGGTCCGGATGGCGGTCCGCTGCCGAGCCCGTAAACGTCTCGCAGAGGCTACTCCTCCGGCTCTGCCAGCAGCACCGGCTCTTCCGAGGTGTAGAGCCGGCTCTGCAGATACTGCTCGACGCCGAATCGAACGACCACGCCGATCGAGGCCGCCACCGGCACGGCCAGCAGCAGGCCGACGAAGCCGAACAGCGTGCCGAAGGCGAGCAACGCGAACATCAGCCAGACCGGATGCAGCCCGACGGAATCGCCGACGAGCTTCGGCGAGATGACGTTGCCTTCGAGGAACTGGCCGACCAGGAACACGCCGACGGTGAGGCCGATATGCAGCCAGTCGCCGGTCGGCCACCACTGCACCAGCGCGACGCCGAGCGAGAGCAGGAAGCCGGTGAGGCTGCCGACGAAGGGGATGAAGGTCAGGAAGCCCGAGATCAGCCCGATCAGCACGCCGAAGTTCAGCCCGACCGCAAACAGCCCGACGGCGTAGAAGGTGCCGAGGATCAGGCAGACCAGGGATTGCCCGCGCACGAATCCGGTGACGGCGTTGTCGATCTCGGCGGCGAGCCGGCGCGTGGTGTCGCGATGGCGCGGCGGCACCCAGCCGTCGAGGCCGGCGATCATCCGGTCCCAGTCGTGCAGCAGGTAGAACGCCACGACGGGGGTGATCACGAGAAGTGAGGCGATCGAGACCAGCGCCTGGCTGCCCGACCAGATCGAGCCGAGGAAGGCGAGGAACCAGGTTCCGCCCTGCCCCACCAGCGAACCGACCGAGCTCTGCAGCTCGCTGACGACGTCGGTGCCGCCGATCTTTTGCAGCACCGGCCCGACCCGCTCGACGATGATGCCCTGGAGCTTCGAGACCATGCCCGGCAGTGCGTTGACCAGCGAGGCGATCTGCCCGGCGGCCAGCGGCACGACGATGATCAGCAGCATGATCAGTCCGACGACGAAGCCGGCCAGGATGATCAGCGTCGCGGCAAGCCGCCCGACGCCGAGCCGCTCCAGCCGGTCTGCCAGGGGATCGAGCAGGTAGGCGAGCGCCAGACCCGCCACGAAGGGCAGCATCACCTCCCGCAGCGAATAGAGCAGGAAGACCAGGACCCCGAGGATCAGGAGACCGATGATTGCCCTGGTGCGCATCCCGGCTCCCCCGCAGCTCGACCGTTAACGAGACGGAGAGTGGGAAGCCGGTTTTGCCGGTCAAGGCAAGCCCAGGATGACGGCGGCCGTTCGGGGAACCGATACCCGGCCGATTTCTTCGGATTCATGCGAAGGCCATGATCTGCGATCCGGTCGGCAACCAGATGTCGGTCGTGCTCCCACAAAAGGGGCTGGCGAGATCGGCGAAGCCGTTCGCGGCGCCGCTCAACAAAGCAGGTAGTGTCGGTGCCGCGGATCGGCGGCCGAACCCACCGAGCGTTGTCGACAGCGATCTCGGCGATTGTGCGCAGGATGGGGTGGATGCCGGGCAAAATCGGCTAAAGAGGCTCCAACACGAGGACGGAGAGCCGATGACGGCCGCAGATCAAGACGGGCTGACCTACGCGCAGGCCGGCGTCGATATCGACGCCGGCAACGCGTTGGTCGAGACGATCAAGCCGCTGGTGCGGGCCACGCGCCGGCCCGGGGCGGATGCCGAGATCGGCGGCTTCGGCGGCCTGTTCGACCTCAAGGCCGCCGGCTTCAAGGACCCGATCCTGGTGGCGGCGAATGACGGCGTCGGCACCAAGGTGAAGATCGCCATCGAGACCGGGCGCCACGACACCATCGGCATCGACCTCGTCGCCATGTGCGTAAACGACATCATCGTGCAGGGCGCCGAGCCGCTGTTCTTCCTCGACTACTACGCCACCGGCAAGCTGGTGCCGGGCGTCGGCGCGGACATCGTGCGCGGCATCGCCGAGGGCTGCCGTCGGGCGGGCTGCGCGCTGATCGGCGGCGAGACCGCCGAGATGCCCGGCCTCTACGCCAACGAGGATTACGACCTCGCCGGCTTCGCGGTCGGCGCGGCCGAGCGCGGCACGCTGCTGCCGCGCCCCGGCATCCAGCCCGGCGACGCGGTGCTCGGGCTCGGCTCCTCCGGCGTCCACTCGAACGGGTTCTCGCTGGTGCGCCGCATCGTCGAGCGCAGCGGCCTCGCATGGGACGCCCCCGCGCCGTTCGCCCCCGGCCGGACGCTCGGCGAGGCGCTGCTGGAGCCGACGCGGATCTACGTGAAGGCCCTGCTCGCCGCGATGAAGCGCGCCGGCGGCGTGCGGGCGCTGGCCCACATCACCGGCGGCGGATTTCCCGACAACCTGCCCCGCGTCCTGCCCGACGGCGTCGGCATCGAGATCGACCTCTCCGCGATCGCGGTACCGCCGGTCTTCGGCTGGCTCTCCAAGGAGGGCGGCGTCTCGCAGGCCGAAATGCTGCGCACCTTCAACTGCGGCATCGGCATGGTGGTGGTGGTTGCCGCAGACGCCGTGGACGCGGTGGCCGGCGCCCTCGCCCAGGCCGGCGAGACGCCGGTGCGGCTCGGCCTTATCACCGAGCGTGGACCGGAGCCCGTGACGTTTACTGGATCGCTGGCGCTGTGATGGTGGGAGACTCGCCTTCCCTCCCCCTTGTGGGGAGGGATCGAGGGTGGGGGCGGTTTCGCCTGCCTCAGGCGGAGTCCAGCGGATCCAACCCCACCTCCAACTCCTTCCCACAAGGGGGAGGAGAGCCCGTTGGTGATTGCTTCTCCCGTGCGGCCTCCGCATGAGCGAACACCGAAAAAAACGGGTCGCAATCCTGATCTCGGGGCGCGGCTCGAACATGGTGTCGGTGATCGAGGCGGCGAAGGCAGCGGATTACCCGGCCGAGATCGTGCTGGTGCTTTCCAACCGGCCAGATGCGGCCGGTCTGGCACGCGCGGCCGAGGCCGGCATCCCGACGCAGGCGATCGACCACAAAACGTTCGAGAGTCGAGAGAGCTTCGATGCCGCGCTGGACACGGCGCTACGCGAGGCCGGGACCGAACTCGTCTGCCTCGCCGGCTTCATGCGGATCTTTTCCGCCGGCTTCGTCGAGGCCTGGGCCGGGCGGATGATCAACATCCATCCCTCCCTGCTGCCGCTGTTTCGCGGCGCGCAGACGCACGAGCAGGCGCTCGCGGCGGGTGTTCGCCTCCATGGCTGCACGGTGCATTACGTGGTGCCGGAGCTCGATGCCGGGCCGATCATCGCCCAGGCGGCCGTGCCGGTCCTAGCCGGCGACGATGCGGACAGCCTCGCCGCCCGCGTCATCGTGCAAGAGCACCGGCTCTATCCGAAGGCGCTGGCGCTGGTCGCGTCTGGCCGCGCGCCGCTTGAGGGAGGCCGCGTCGCCTTCGCCACCGGGCAAGGCACCGAAGGCGCCCTGCACTCGCTCTAACCCGGAGATTCCGAAGGGCTCGGCCCTTCGGCGGGGCGCGGGGCAGCGCCCCGCAACGGTTCAGGCCGGGCGCGGCAGCTTGCAGCTGTCGAGGGCGTTGAGGGCCTTCGCCTTGGCGCTTTCGTTGAAGTAGCCGGTTGCGCGGTAGGACTGGATCTCGCCGCTGTCGAGGGTGCTGAGCGTGCGGTCGGCATAGCAGCCGCAGGGCTGCTCGACGGAGGCCTCGGGCACCTTCTGCGAACGGGCCTGGGTAATGACGCAGGCGTGGCTGACGCGGCCCTTGAGGTTGCTCTTGGAGGCAGTCTTCAGCGCCGGATCGGGCGTGTAGCCTTCGAGCGAGGCGACCTGCGTGCGGCCGGACTGGCAAGCGGCGAGCAGGGAAGCGAGGGCGGCCGCCGCGAGAAGCTTGCTGGCGCGCGAGGAAACGAGGCGCATGGATCTTGTCCGCGAGAGAGATTCGTCGATGGAATCCTTCTCGTCTCGCCGGCCTCTGCGCCGCTAGGGCAGCGAGGCCACACCTTGGCGGGAATGCGACTTCACCGTGTCGCCGCCCGCAAGCGGGATGGTCTTCGAGACGTCCGCCTCGAAGACCGGATCTTGCAAAAATCAGCCGGCGATGTCGGAATCCTGGAAGAACTGCGCGATCTCGAGCTTCGCGTTCTCGGCGCTGTCGGAGCCGTGCACGGTGTTCTCGCCGACCGACTCCGAGAAGGTCTTGCGGATGGTGCCCTCGTCGGCCTGGGCCGGGTTCGTGGCGCCCATGACTTCGCGGTACTTGGCGATGGCGTTCTCGCCTTCGAGCACCTGCACGACCACGGGGCCGGAGATCATGAATTCCACGAGCTCGCCGAAGAACGGACGCGCGGCGTGAACTTCGTAGAACTTCTCGGCCTGGGCCTTGCTCATCTGGATGCGGCGCTGGCCGACGATGCGCAGGCCCGCCTTCTCGATCACGGCGTTGACCGCGCCGGTGAGGTTCCGCTTCGTCGCGTCGGGCTTGAGGATGGAGAAGGTGCGCTCGGTGGCCATGATCGGTACGGACTTTTTATGAGAGGTCGGTGAGGCCGAAAACGGCCGTCGCGCCGGGCTTATAGCGGGGGGACCCGGCGTCCTCAACCGAGGGCCGGCCGTGGACGGACATGGCATTGGCGCAACACTGCCGGAAATTCGCCCCATTGCGACGCTTTGATCCGTGAACGACGCGGGGCCCGGCCCTGCAGCAAGCGTCCCACGGCAGGCACACGGAGACCGCCCATGCGCATCGCCCTTCGATCCGCCCTCGTCCTCGCAGCGCTCGGTGCCGCCTCCGCGGCCTCCGCGGCACCGAAGGACCCGACCGGCACCTGGCTGACGGAGGACGGGCGCGCCAAGGTCCGCATCGACCGCTGCGGCCCGAGCGCCTCGAACATCTGCGGCAAGGTGGTCTGGCTCAAGACGCCGACCGCTCCCGGTGGCGGCCCGCGCACCGACCTCAAGAACCCCGACCCGAAGAAGCGCACCCGTCCGGTGATCGGCCTGACGCTGCTCGACAATCTCAAGCCGGAAGAGGCGAAGTTCTCGGGCGAGATCTACAACGCCGAGGAAGGCAAGATGTACTCGGTGAGCCTGGAGCGCGAGAGCGCGTCCGAGCTGAACATCTCGGGCTGCCTGCTCAAGGTGCTGTGCGGCTCGCAGACCTGGAACCGCGTACCGGACGTGAACCAGCAGGCAGCGGTCAGCACGACAGAGCCGAAGACCGCCACGAAGCCGGCCGCAAAGGCCGCTCCGGAGGCCGAACCGGAAGATTGACCGCCGGATTACTGTCGGCGACCCATCCTTGAACGAAAAAGGGCGCACCGGTCACGGTGCGCCCTAAGTTTTTGCCTATCCTGATGGGGGTTTAGGCTTCGCCTGATTACAGCACCCGCAGACTGCGACAAGTGATCGGCGCCCGCCAAGCTGTGATATCTTCCGACTTTCGATGCTGCGGCGCACGCGCCGGCCCGTACGAACGTTCGGGTGGCTGTCATCATCCTGTCGGCCAGTCCTGCTTGATCGCCATGTGGCGCTGGCGCAACGGTTCCGGAGAGTCGCTCCAGGCCGATTGCCGCGATTATAGCATTGGCTATACCTCGCTGACGGTCGCGGTGGGGAGTGCGTTTCGGTGGGGTGGGTCAGGGGACGAGACGAGGCGCGTGGCACCTGCCGGGCATGGCCCCGTGCGGCTTGGATGCTCGCCGCCGCCGGCCTGATCGCCGACGGGGCGCAGGCTGCCGATCTCGCGGCCCCCTCCCCTGCACCCGGCTTCGTCGACTGGTCCGGCAGCTATCTCGGCCTGCAGGGAAGCGCCGGAGCGTCGTTCGCCAACTTCGAGTTCGGCCCGTCGACGATCGGCGGGCGTCGCGTGCGGGCCTTCGAGACCGGCGACGCGACCGGCCGCGCCAACCTGAACCGCGATGCGACGGCGGCCGTCGGCGGCGCGTTCGGCGGCTGGAACTGGCAGAGCGGCGCCTTCGTCTACGGCATCGAGGCCGACCTCGTCGGCGCGAACCTGAAGCGGCCGGGATCCTCCACCGCACCGGGCTTCGGCTACGAGGCGGTCGACCCGCCCTTCGCCCTGATCCGCGAGAAGACGGACGTGATCGGCAGCGGCCGGGTCCGGCTCGGCTACGCCTTCGACCGGAACCTCGTCTATGCGAGCTTCGGCCTAGCCGGGGCGAACGGGCGGGTGATCGCGACCTATCCGGATCTCGCGACCGGAGGCGTCGGCGGCGCCCGCCGCGACGTGTCGTATCTCGGCTTCACGCTGGGTGCCGGCGTCCAGTACGCGATCACGCCGGACTTCTCGCTCGGGCTCGACTACCGCTACATCGATTTCGGAGAGAGCGGCCGCTTCGATCTCGGTGTGCTGCCGGGCGTGAACGGCGGCCCGGTCGCGACGCGCAGCGCCTTCGTCTCGAACGAGATGATGCTGCGCCTGTACTGGCATCCCGAGGGCCTGCGCCTTCCGCCGGAGAGCGAGGACGACACGCCGAGCGAGCCGAGCCGATTCTCGCTGCACGGCCAGACCACCTTCATCAACCAGGGCGTGACCGGCTTCCGCTCGCCCTATCGTGGCGACCAGAGCCTGGTGCCGCACCAGGCGCAGGCGACCACCACGGCCACGGCCTTCCTCGGCTTCAAGCTCTGGGAGGGCACCGAACTCTACTACAATCCCGAGTTCAGCCAGGGTTTCGGCCTGTCGCGGACGCTCGGCGTCGCCGGCTTCGTCAACGGCGAGGCGCAGAAGGCCGGCGCGCCGTTCCCGAAACTTCGCTCGAACCGCTACTTCCTCAAGCAGACCTTCGGCTTCGGCGGCGAGACCGAGGCGGTGCCGGACGGCCCGAATTCCATCGCCGGCACGCGCGACGTCGAGCGCATCACGCTGGTCGTCGGCAAGTTCGCGCTCGGCGACTATTTCGACAACAACGCCTACGCGCACGACCCGCGGGTCGACTTCATGAACTGGGGCCTGTGGGGCGCGGCCGCCTACGATTTTCCGGCCAACCTTCCCGGGTTCACGCAAGGCCTGATGGTCGAGTACAACCGCGCGGAATTCGCCCTGCGCGCCGCCTACACGCAGGTGCCGAAGCAACCCTCCAGCGACATCTTCGATACGCGGGTGCTCGAGCGGCAGGGCCTCACGGCCGAAATCGAGGAACGCCACGTGCTGCCGTGGCTCGAACAGCCGGGCAAGGTCCGGCTCGGACTGTTTTCCAACGTCGGCAACACCGCGAGCTACCGCGAGGCGGTGACGCTGACGCAGCTCGGCGTCTTCGGCGACGTCAACGATGCGGCGGCTGCGACCCGGACGGCGCGCCGCAAGAGCGGTTTCTACCTGAACCTCGAACAGGCGGTGACCAGCGATCTCGGCGTCTTCGCCCGCGCCAGCGCCGGCGACGGCCGAACCGAAAACCTGTCCTTCACCGACGTCGACCGCTCCTATTCCGGCGGCGTCTCGCTGAAGGGCACGGCCTGGGGCCGCCCCGCCGACACGATCGGCCTCGGCACCTCGATGAACCAGCTCTCGCCCGCCCACCGGGACTTCTTCGCGGCCGGCGGATTCGGCCTGCTGATCGGCGACGGCCAGCTCAACTACTCACCCGAGCGGGCGATCGAGGCCTACTATGCGATGAGCCTGACCAAGTCGGTCACGATGTCGTTCGACTACCAGCACGTCGAGAACCCGGCCTACAACCGCGACCGCGGCCCGGCCGACTTCTTCGGGACCCGGCTGCACGCGGACTTCTGATATCGTATCCAGTTGATCCGTTCGGTCCCACGGCCCTTTCCCGGACGCCTGCAGCGGAGCGGAAAGTGATCCGGGACCCAGCGTAACAAAGGCCGCGCCAGCGGCTCGATTCGAACGGCGCAGACGTTTCGACGCTTCGCGACGTCTTTATGCTCGGCCCCGGATCGGGTTCCGCTGACGCTCCACCCGTCCGGGGAAGGGAGCGTGGTAGGCCGAAGGAATCAACCGGAAACCGTATGAGAGAACGACCGGTGATCGCGATCGCCACGATGCAATCGCGACAGGCGGATCGACTCACCGAAACAAAGAGAGAGCCGCACCCGGTATGATCGGATACGGCTCTCGATAGTCTCGTGCCACCCTCGCGGACGACGAACGCGTCCAAGATCTCAGGCGACCTTGCGGCGACCGCGGGTCTTAGGCTCTTCGACGGCTTCCTCCGGAATACGGCCGCCCGGACGGCCGAGGCCGATCGACTTGGCAAGTGCGGAGCGCTGCGCGGCGTAGTTGGGTGCGACCATCGGATAGTCGCTCGGAAGGCCGTAGCGCTGGCGATAGGAATGCGGGTCGAGGCCATGCGTGCCGAGATGGCGCTTCATGGTCTTGTACGACTTGCCGTCGATGAAGCTGATGATCGCGTCGGGCGTGATCGACTTGCGCACCTGAGCCGGGGTCGGCTTCTCGACGCTCTCGGCGACCGGGGCGGCCTCGACGCTGCCCGACAGGCCGACGAGGGCCGTGTGGACGCTGCCGATCAGGGCCGGAAGGTCGGCGGCTGGCAGGGAATTCTTCGATACGTATGCGGAAACGATATCACCTGCGAGGGTGACGAAGTCTGTGTTCATTGTCTGTTGTTCTTCTGCCATTTTCACGGTCCGGTTGTGTGCCCCTCAGACGTAAGATCATACAAATGATCCTGAAAATCAAGAGACGATCCGAAGAGATCATGCACAGTTCACGGTCTGTACGATAGACGAATTCGAACAGAGCCTAGCCAAGGTGCAGACGACGCGAATTTGTATCAACCGAGCACTTCCAACGCCCCAATACGTCAACAAGCATACAAAAAGTTCCGGAGCCCTCGATCAAATCACCGTGATCGGCGTTAGCCGATCAAAGCTCGTTTCGCCAGCCGTCGGGCGATCAGGCGTCTTTCGCGGTGGTGAAACGACCGTAGTGGAGCGCGAGCGTCGGTACGATCGACAGATTCAGGATCGTCGAGGTCGCCAGCCCGCCGAGGATGACGATCGCCATCGGCCCCTCGATCTCGCGGCCGGGCTCGCCCGCTCCGAGGGCGAGTGGAAGGAGGCCGAGTCCGGTCACCAGGGAGGTCATCAGGATCGGCACGAGACGATCCGCCGCACCTTCGATCGCCGTCGCAAGTGTCCAGTCCCGACCCTCGGCACGAACCAGATGCTCGTAATGCGCGACCATCATGATCGTGTTGCGTAGACTGATTCCGAATAGCGTCACGAATCCGACGATCGATCCGAGCGAGACGACAGTTCCGGTCAGTCCAACGGCCAGCACGCCGCCGACGAAGGCGAAGGGCATGTTGACGAGTACGATCGCGAGGTTGCGCAAAGATCCCGTGACGATCGCGAGCAACAGCAGGATGCCGAGTCCGGCGAGGCCGGAATACAGGATCAGATCCTGCCGGGCCTGCGCCTGCGCTTCGGCCGCCCCCTCGAACCCGACATAGACGCCGGGCGGCAGCTTCACCGAACGGCCGATCTTGCGCTTGGCGGCGGCGACGAAGGAGGCGACGTCGCGGCCCTCGACGTTGGCCGTCACCGTGCGCACGCGCTGGGCTCCCGAATGCTGCACCGCGTAGCGGCCGGAGGTCTCGTAGACGTCCGCGACCTGGGCGAGGCGAATGTAGCTGCCGCTCGGCGTGCGCAGCGGAAGGTCGCCGACTGTCGAGAGCTTCGCGCGCGCCGCGCGTTCGAGGATCACGATGACGTTGAAGACGGCGTTGCCTTCGTAGGCCTGACCGACCGTGTCCCCCTGGTAGGCGGTGCGCACGATCTCCAGCACTTCGATCGCGTCGAGGCCCCAGTGGCGCAGGTCGTTCGGGCGTAGCCCCACATTGATCTGCGGCAGCCCGGCCGGCGACTTCTGCTGGACGTCGGCCGCGCCGCGGACCTCGGCGAGTTCGCGGGCGACGTCGCGGGAGGCCGCCTCGATCCGATCGAGGTCCGAGCCGTAGACCTGGACGACGACCGGCGCGGTGAAGCCCGACACCGTCTCCTCGATGCGCTCCGTCAAAAACGTCTTCAGAGAAAAACTCGCGCCGGGGGTCGCCGCCATCAGCGCGCGGATGCCGGCCTGGGCGCGGTCCTGGGCCGTGCCGTCGAGGCCGCGCTCCAGGTCGATATGGATCTCGCTGTCCTGCGGACCGCCGACATCGTAGCCGGCCTCGGCCCGCCCGACCTGCTGGGCGACGGCGCGCACGCCGGGGATCGCCTTCAGCCCCGTCGCGATATGCCCCCCGAGCCGCAGCGACTCCTGCAGCGAGGTTCCGGGCGCCGAGGCCATGTGCAGGATGAGGTGGCCCTCTTTCAGGTCGGGCAGGAAGGCGCTGCCGTAGAACGGGGCGGCCGCCGCGCCGGCCAGCGTCGCCAGAAGCGCTACGGTGATCATGAGGCGCGGGTGCCGGTCGATCCGCGACAGGCACCGCATGTAGACGGCCCGCGCCCCGCGCATCACCGGCGGATCGCGGGTCGGCAGGTTCTTGCGGCCCGCGAGCAGCAATCGCGAGAGGGCGGGCGTCACCGTCAGCGCCGTGACCAGTGAGGCCAGAACCGCGAGGATGTAGGCGATGGCGAGCGGACCGAAGAGCCGGCCGGGCACGCCGGTCAGCGCCAGCACGGGCAGGAAGACGAGCAGCACCGCGAAGGTGGCGTAGGCGACCGAAATGCGCACCTCGAGGATCGCATCGAGGATGATGCGGGACTCGCTCGACGAAGAGCCGGTCCTGCGATGTTCCCGCAGTCGGCGCACCACGTTCTCGACGCCGATCACCGCGTCGTCCACCACCTCGCCGATGGCGATGGCGAGGCCGCCCAACGTCATCGTGTTCAGGCTCTCGCCCAGCAGGCGCAGCACCAGCACGGCGCTGATCAGAGAGAGCGGGATCGCTACCGCGCTGATCAACGCCGTGCGCCAATCGAGCAGGAAGACGAACAGCACGATCACCACGAGCACGCCACCGAGCGCCAGCGCCTGCAGGACGTTCGCGTTGGCGACCGAGACGAAGTTCGCGGGTCGGAAGAGGTCGGCGCGCAGCGTGATGCCGTCGCGCTCCAGCGCCGGACGGAGTTCGGCCAAGGCCGTCTCGACCTTCTCGGTGACGTCGAGGGTGTTGGCCCCGTATTGGGCGCCGACCATCAGCAGCACGCCGGCCTTGCCATCGACCGACGCCCCGCTGATCGCGGGTTCGGGCGCGGTGACCACGTCGGCGACGTCCCCGAGGACGACGCTCGCCCCGCCCTCGTTGACGAGGACCGTGCGCGCCACCTCCTCAGGCGTCAGCGACTGTCCCTCCGTCTGCAGCGCGATGCGCTGGTTCACCGTGTCGACGAAGCCGGCGCCGCGCACGCCGGTGGCCTTGCGGGCGGCGACGAGCACGTCGTTGAGGCCGATGCGGAAGCGGATCAGGTCCTTCGGCCGGACCTGGACCTGGAACGAGCGCACCTCGCCGCCATAGACCAGCACTTCGCCGACGCCGGGCGCAGCGAGCAGCCGCAGGCGCACGCGCCAATCGGCGATGGTGCGCAGGTCGATCGGCGAGCGCGAGTCGGAGGTCAGGCCGACGAGGAGCACCGAACTCGTCGACGAGGTCAGCGCCGTCATGGAGGGCTGGAGGACGCCCTGCGGCAGCCGACCGGAGAGCGTCGCGAGGCGCTCGGTGACGAGCTGGCGCACCCGGTAGATGTCGCTGCCGGTGCCGAAGGTCACGGTGATCACCGAGACGCCCTGGATCGAGTTCGAGCGCATGGTGGCGAGCCCCGGCAGGCCGCTCAGCGCGACCTCGACGGCCTGCGTCACCAGCACCTCGACCTGCTCGGGGTTGAAGCCCGGCGCCTCGGTCTGCACCGTCACCGTCGGCGGCGCGAACTCGGGAAAGACGTCGTACTTCGCCTGACCCAGACCGAGGATGCCGTAGACGGCAAGCGCCATCGCCAGCGCCAGGACGATGCCGGGCCGACGCACGGCGAAGGCGACGAGGGCGGCCTGCGGGCCGGAGGGATCACGGATCACCGGTCTCTCTCAATCGTCGTCGTCGGCGGTGGAGCCCTGGCCCTGCGTCCGCACCTCCTCGGAGAGCACGGCCTGCGGCCCGGTCACGACGATCTCGGTCTCGGTGGTGAGGTCGGCCACGACGTAGGAATCGTCGGCCATGGGTGCGTCCGACCGCAGGGCATGGCGCGCGAAGGTGTCGTCGCCGACGCTCCGATAGATCCAGGCGCCGCCCTGCCAATGCACCACTGCGCTCTCGGGCACGGCGATGCCGTTGGCGACCTTGTCCGAGGTGAGGAAGGCGAGCGTGCTCATGCCGGGCAGGAGCCCGCTCTCGCCGGACACCGTATAGAAGAAACTCAAGCCCTGGATGCGCTGGTCGGTGCGGGTCGCGGCCGAGACGAGACGGAGCGCCACGCGCTCGCTCTGCGGCGGCACCTCGGCAAAGGCCGCGCCAGGCTGGCCCTTGAGCGTCTCGCCTGGTGGCAGCGTCACCTGCACCAGAAAGTCGGCCCGCTCGATCAGCCGCGTCACCGCCGGCGCCCGCTCGACGATCGCCTTGCCGAGCACCGGCCCCCATTCCTGCTGGGCCGTCGCCGCGAGGGTGCGCAGTTGCGACTGTGCCGCGGCGAGCGCCGCCTCGTCGGTGCGAAACGTGCCCTCGGAGGTCTCGACCTGCACCTGCGTCGCGTACTGGCCGAGACTCTTGGCCCGCGCATAGGCGCTGCGCGACACCTCCGCCCGGGCCTGCGCCGTCTGCAAAGCCGCCTTGGCGCTGGCGTAGGAATTGGTCAGGTCGGTGATGCGGGCGATGTCGAGCACGCTGCCATAGGCCTGGATCTCGGTGCGATGCGCCTTCGGCACCAGCCGCGCCGTCTCGACGCCCATGCGCCCGCGCTCGGCGTCGGAGAGCTTCACCACGATGCGGCCGCCCTCGACGGCGGTGCGCATCGCCGGGAGATGGGGGCGCTCCGGTTCGGCCTTGGCGGGTTCGGGCGTCTTCTGCGCGATCGGAACCAGGGGTTTCGGCGCGAACTGCTCCTGTAGAAACGGCCAGGGCAGCACAACGAGGGCGGCGGCCAGCAGCAGGCCGGCCATCCACCAGGCGGCGGTGTTGCTGCGGCCTCTCACGGGCGCACCGGTTTTTTCAATGCGAGCGCGACGCCGCCATCTCCCCAGGGGACGGGAAAGGACGTACGGGGCCACCCGATTCGATCAATGCGAAACCGAACCACGCGCGCTCCCCGATATTCGGCCACTTGGCGTAAGCCGTTCTGATCCCGTACTCGGATTACCGTTTTATCCCGAATCTTACTACCGTTTTAACCCGTCCTTCGAATCCTTTACCCTGACTGTCCCCGCTACAATGGTGGCCTGTCTCGGCAACGAGGTTCGTGCTAAGCGTGAGCGGGTCATGGCTCTGGTCCGACACATCGCGCTCCTTCTGGCGCTGGCGATCGCAACGATCGTCGTCTCCCTGACGCCGTCCTCGGCGCAGGCCCATGACGGCCATGCCCACGCCTCCGTCTCCATATCCGTTGATGCAGCCCGTCACGCATCGGCCGCGAACACGGTCATGACGGTCCAGGCCGAGGCCCGCATCGACTGCACCGGTCCGTGCTGTGCCGCCGACGGTCATCACGGTTCGTGCTGCTGTGCCACCGGGCTCGCCCCGGAAGGCACAAACGCAACGCTGCCGCCGATGGCGTCGGCCCGCTCCCTGTCGCGCGAGCATGCGAGCCCGGACGGAATCGTACCCGAGGCGCTCCCCGAGCCCCCCAGACCCTTCGCCTGAGCTCGCTGCCCGGGCCGCGCTCGCGCGCCGCCGGCGGCCTCCCTCCGGTGAAGGTTTTTCGTCATGTCTCGATTGTTTGCGGCAGCGCTCTGGGCGCTGGCCGTTTTTGGAGCGCATCCGGGGCTGGCCCACGAGGGTCACGACCACGGCACTGAAGCCCCCGTACCGGCCCATGTCGGGCCGCGGGCCGAGGCCGCTTCCCCAACCTTCGAACTCGTCGCGATCCCGCGCGGGCACGATCTCGTGCTCTATCTCGACGCCTTCGCCAGCAACGCACCGGTGGCCGGCGCCGACATCGACGTCGAGACGCCCGACGGCTTCGTCGAGGCGAAGGCGCAGGAGGACGGCAGCTACCGGCTTGCCGCGCCCTGGCTCGCGGCCGGCTGCCACCACGACCTCGCCGTCACGGTGAAGGCGGACGGCATCGAGGAGACGCTGACGCTCGATCTCGACCTGCCCGAAGCCGGGCAAGCCATGCCGGCAGCGGGAGCCGCAGAACCCTCCGCCCTTCTCACCGAACTCCGAAACCATCTCGGCCACCAGGGCCTCGTCGGCGCGGTGGCGGGTGGGTTCCTGCTCGGGCTCGCGACCATCGCGTTGATGCGCTCGCGGCGCGCGCTCCCGGCCCTGGCGGTCCTCGCCCTGACGCTGACCCTGCTGGTCGGCGGCGCGGCCATCGCGCATGAAGGCCACGACGAACCGCCGCCGCCTGTGAACGGTGCGGCCCTGATCGAGCCCACCGCCACCGTCTTCGAGCAGGCACGCCGGCTGCCCGACGGCACCGTCTTCGTGCCGAAGGCGACGCAGCATCTTCTGGCCGTCCGCACCGGCGTGACGGCCGAGGCCGCCTATCGCCGGACCATCGAGCTGCCCGGCCGGGTGATCGCCGATCCGAATGCCAGCGGCGTCGTGCAATCCTCCGTCGGCGGACGTCTGTCGCCGCCGCCCGGCGGTTTTCCGAATCTCGGCGCGCAGGTGCGCCGGGGCGACGTGCTCGCCACCGTCACGCCGCCGGTGCAGGCGGTGGACGCCTCCGACATGCGCCAGACCCAGGGCGATCTCGACCAGCAGATCGCCATCGTCGCCCGCCGCGTCGCCCGCTACGAAAAGCTCGCGCCGAGCGGCGCCATCGCGAAGACGGCGCTGGACGATGCCCAAGCCGAACTCACCGGCCTCAAGGATCGCCGCAGCGCCCTCGACACCCTTCGCCGCGTGCCGGAGGACCTGATCGCCCCCGTCGACGGCGTTGTCGCGGAGCGCGCCGCGACCGCCGGCCAGATGGCCGCCCCCGGCACCATGGTTTTTCGGATCGTCGACCCTGGGAAGCTCTACGTGGAGGCCTTGAGCTTCGAGGCTCTGGAGCCCGGCGCCACGGCCACCGGACGCCTGCCAGACGGCCGCACCCTTACCCTCGCCTATCGCGGCGCCGGCCTCGCCGACCGTGCCCAGGCGGTCCCGGTGCAGTTCGCGATCACAGGCGGAGCCGACGGCGTGCGGCTCGGCCAGTTCGTGACCGTGCTGGCCCCAACCGGCGGCACGGCCACCGGCCTCGCCCTGCCCCGGGCCAGCGTGATCCGCTCCGAGGGCGGTGCGGTCGTCTACGAGCACGTCTCGGCCGAGCGCTTCGCGCCGCTGGCCGTGAAGGTCGAGCCGCTGGATGCGGAGCGGGTGCTCGTGGCGGGCGGCGTTGCAGCCGGTCGGCGGATCGTGACGCAAGGTGCCGAGTTGCTGGATCAGGTGCGGTGATCATGGCTTTGCATCGGCCAGACGCCACCGCTTCAAGGCGGGCGCCCCCCTCTACCCGCGTGCGGGGAGAGGGAGGCTGCTCACGACCGGCGCGTGCGTCCTGCGAGAGGATTTAGCGCGATGTTCGCCTTCCTCGTCCGCGCCGCCCTGCTGAACCGCGTCCTCGTCCTCGCCCTCTGCGCCGCCCTCGTACTCGGCGGCGGGCTGGCGCTTACGCGATTGCCGGTCGACGTGCTGCCCGATCTGAACCGGCCCACCGTCACGGTGATGACGGAGGCGGACGGCTATGCGCCGCGCGAGGTCGAGCAGCTCGTCACCTACCCGATCGAGACCCGAATGAACGGCCTACCCGGCGTCAGCCGCGTCCGCTCGGTCTCAGGCGTCGGCCTCTCCATCGTCACGGTGGAATTCGACTGGGACACCGACCTCTATCGCGATCGCCAGTTCGTCGCCGAAAAGCTCGCCCTGGTGCGGGCCGAGCTGCCGGCGGGCGTCGAGCCGACCATGGGGCCGGTGGCCTCGATCATGGGCGGCATCCTGCTCGTCGCGGTGACCGGCGAGACGGCGACGCCGATGGAGCTCCGCGAGACCGCCGATTTCACCCTGCGGCCGCGGCTGCTCGCCATTCCCGGCGTGGCGCAGGTGATCCCGATCGGCGGCGAGGTCCGCCAGTTCCGGGTCAGCCCGAACCCGGCCGCGATGCGCATGCTCGGCGTGACCAACCAAGGCCTCGCCAACGCGCTCGCCGGCTTCGGCACCAATGCCGGCGGCGGTTTCGCGGATAGCAGCGCCCGCGAGATCCTGATCCGCAACGTCGGCCGCACGTTGAGCCTCGACGACCTGCGCAACGTCGTGATCCCAACCGGCGCGCAGGGCGCCACCGCGGCGGCGGACCTGCCGGGCACCGGCAATCCGGCGGTCGAGGGCCGGGTGCATCTGCGCCAGGTCGCCGAGGTGGCCTACGCGGCCAAGCCCCGGCGCGGCGACGCCGGCTACATGGGCAAACCGTCGGTGATCCTCTCGGTGGAAAAGCAGCCGGGCGTGGACACGGTGCGCCTTACCCAGAGCGTGGAAGCCGCCCTCAAGGACATCAGCCCGAGCCTGCCCGCCGGCATCGACGCCGAAAAAATCCTGTTCCGGCAGGCGGACTTCATCGAGACATCCCTCGGCAACGTCGAGCGGGTCCTGCTGGAGGCCGTCGCGGTGGTCGCGCTGGTGCTGTTCGCCTTCCTGATGAATGCGCGCACGACGCTGATCTCGCTGACCGCGATTCCCGTCTCGATCCTGACGACCGCCCTGGTCTTCAAGCTCTTCGGATTGTCGATCAACACGATGACGCTCGGCGGCCTCGCCATCGCCATCGGCGAGTTGGTCGACGACGCCGTGGTCGACGTCGAGAACATCCATCGCCGGCTGCGCGAGAACCGGGCGGCGGGTTCGCCGCGCCCGGTCTTCGATGTCGTGGTGGCGGCCTCGAGCGAAGTCCGCTCGGGCATCGTCTATGCGACGGCGATCATCGTGCTGGTCTTGGTACCGCTCTTCGCGCTGTCGGGCATCGAGGGCCGGCTGTTCGCGCCGCTGGGGCAGGCCTACATCGTCGCCATCCTGGCGAGCCTGCTCGTCTCGGTGACGCTGACGCCGGTGCTGGCCTCCTACCTGCTGCCCGGAATGAAGAGCCTCGCCGACCACGAGCCGCTGCTCGTGCGCAGCCTCAAGGCCGGCTATGCGGTGCTCCTGCGCGGCGCACTCGTGCACCAGCGCCTGCTGATCGTGGCGACGGTGATCGCGGTGGTCGCTTCGGGGATCGGGGCGAGCCGGCTGCCGCGGGCCTTCCTGCCGGCCTTCAACGAGGGCTCGTTCACGATCAACCTCACTTTCCGGCCGGGGATCTCCCTCACCGAGAGCGCCCGCGTCGGCACCATCGCCGAGCGCCTGCTGCTGGACGTCCCCGAGGTGCAGGCGGTGGGCCGCCGCACCGGACGGGCCGAGCTCGACGAGCATGCCGAGGGCGTCCACTCTTCGGACTTGGAAGTGCGGATGAAGCCCGGCGGCCGCGCGCGCGAGGCCGTGGTTGCGGATTTGCGGGCGCGGCTGGCGGTACTGCCGGTCGCGGTGAATGTCGGCCAGCCGATCTCGCACCGGCTCGATCACATGCTCTCGGGCGTGCGCGCCGAGATCGCCCTGAAGCTGTTCGGCGAGGATCTCGACACCCTGCGGAGCAGCGCCGAGGCCCTGCGCGAAAAGATCGCCAAGGAGGTGAGTGGCTTGGCCGACCTGCAGATCGAGCGGCAGGTGCTGATCCCGCAGCTCGACATCCGCGTCGATCACAACCGCGCCGCGCTCTACGGGGTCTCGCCCTCGGGCGTCGTCGAGGCGATCAGCAGGCTCGCCAACGGCCGCACGGTCTCGACCATCGCCGACGGGCCGCGCCGCTACGACGTCGTGGTGCGCCTGCCCGAGGCGCGCCGCACGCCGCAGGCGTTGGGGGATCTCCTGGTCGAGACGCCGTCGGGCTGGGTGCCGGCCCGCGAGATCGCCGACATCCGCGAGACCGACGGGCCGAACCAGATTCTTCGCGAGAACGGCCGTCGGCGGATCGTCATCCAGGCGAATTCCGACGGCCGCACCGACATGACCGCTCTCGTCGCCGGAATCCAGGGCGTGGTGGACGGCGCCCGGCTTCCCAAGGGGGTCGGCGCGAGCCTGGAGGGGACGTATCGGGCGCAAGGCGAGGCCGCCCGGACCATCGGCCTGCTCATGCTGACCTCGATCGTCATGGTGTTCGCCCTGCTGCACGGCCGGTATCGCTCCGTGACGCTCACCCTGGTGATCATCGCGAACGTGCCGGCGGCCATGATCGGCAGCGTGGCGGCCTTGTGGATCGCCGGACTACCGGTCTCCGTCGCGTCGATGATCGGATTCGTCACGCTCACCGGGATCGTCGCCCGCAACGGCATCCTCAAGATCAGCCACATGCTGAACCTCGCGGCCGGCGAGGGACTCGACCTCGGCCCCGCCCTCGTGATGCGGGCGAGTCTGGAACGGATGACTCCGGTGCTGATGACGGCCCTCTCGGCCGGCATCGCGCTGGTGCCGCTGCTGATCGACGGCACCGCGCCGGGCAAGGAGATCCTCCACCCCGTCGCGGTCACGATCTTCGGCGGCCTGATGAGCGCGACGCTGCTCGATGCGGTGCTGACGCCGGTCCTGGTCCTGCGCTTCGGCCGCCGCGCCTTCGCCCGGCTGAAGGCCGAGACGCCGACGGCCGGCGCGCTCCGCGAAGCCTATTGATCCCCCCTCACCCGACGAGAACCCGCATGCGCAAAGCCGCCCTCGCCGCCGCCCTCCTCCTCGCCTCGGGCTTCGCCGCCGCGACGGCCCTCGCAGAGGGGGCGCATCATCACGACCACGCCATGCCCGAGGCTAAGGCCACCGATACGGCGGCCACCAGGGAATTCCGCGCGGCCGACGCACAGATGCACCGGGACATGACCATCAGCTATTCTGGCGACGTCGATCTCGACTTTGTGCGCGGGATGATTCCGCATCACAGGGGCGCCGTCGCCATGGCGAAGGTCGCGTTGGCGCATTCGAAGGATCCGGAGATCCGCAAGCTCGCCGAAGAGATCATCAAGGCGCAGAACGTCGAGATCGCGCAGATGCAGGCTTTTCTAAAGCGCCGGCAGTCCTCCGCCGCTCAGTGATCGCCCGGAGTGCGAGCCGCCGTCATCGGTTGCTCGCGCACCCCGGTCGAAGTCGGCACCGGGGCCGGGAGCCCGACCCGAACTGCCGCGACATTGGATGGTCAGGCGACCCCGCGAGCCTATAGCTGCACTGCAAAATCCTGGGACTGACGCGAACCTGTTCCGATCGAAAACTCTGAAGTTGCGCTGCAATGAACGCAGCGCAAAACAGGTGTATCATACCTGACAGATAGACTAGAATTTCTCAAATTCGACTTTACGCTGCATCCTTATGCGGATCTCATGAGTTTCCCTGTGCGGCCGAACGCCACGGCCTTGGAGCGACAGTCCCAGCCACGGTGATCGGAATCGATGCCGTCTCTGCGAAGACGTGTCGCCAGAACAGGGAGAACGCCTTGAGACACGGACATCCCGGACAATTGCGGAAACTCGCCTTCCTCGCAGCCTTCGCGGCGGCGTCGGGACTGGCGACGGGCGCGGCGAATGCGGAGCCGAAGAAGCCGGCCAAGAGCGAGGACGGCAAGTATCTCGATGCCGACGGCCACCCGACCTACAACATCTCGGAAGAGGGCAAGAAGGTCGATTGGCTGACCTATTCCGGCTACCGCCGCTATCACGCCGAGTGCCACACCTGTCACGGTCCGGACGGCGCCGGCTCGACCTACGCGCCGGCCCTCGCCGACTCCCTGAAGACCCTCACCTACGACAAGTTCCAGGAGACGGTGATGGGCGGCAAGCAGGACGTGAACGCCTCCGAGAACAAGGTCATGCCGGCGTTCGGCGGCAACAAGAACGTGGCCTGCTACGTCGACGATCTCTACGTCTACCTGAAGGCCCGCGCCGACGACGCCTGGGGCCGCACGCGTCCGGGGGGCCACGAGGACAAGCCCGGCGCCATCGCGGAAGCCGAGAAGGGCTGCCTCGGCAGCTGATTGGGAAGCGACGGCGGGCGGGCCGGCCTCGGATGCCGGCCTGCTTCGCTCGACGTCGTCACCGTTTCGCCCGCGCTGCTGCGGCCGTCCACGACGCGCCCGATCCACGACATCGCTCGAAATCCGACGCCCGGCACTGATCCCGAACGTCCACGTTCGGAAGGGACTCGCACGACGCGTCGTCATGCCGATGCCGTCGCGCACCTCTTCAGGATGGAGCAGTCGACGGAGACCTTGGCATCGCATCCCCAAATACACAGTAAAATTTAATCATGGTTAATCGTCGGTTTAACCTCGACTACGTATTTGGAATGAGCAATCTTAAATGGCGCCGTAAAAACGAAGACGCACAATACACGGCATAGTAGTAGCTATCTCGATACCATAAGGGCGCCGCCATGCATGATGTGCTTTCGCAGCAATCCCGAAGCCTGGGTGATTTTGCCGACGTCGATTCTGCGGATTCCGAACATTTCGTCGCCAAACTCGACGAGATGCAGGCGTTGCCGGCTTTCCAGGACTACAAGCAGATTGCCTTCGCGCTGCTGAGGCTCGTTCCCGGCGCGTCCGTCGCCGACATCGGCTGCGGAGCGGGCGACGATGCAGGCCGTCTGATCGCGCTGGTCCAACCCTCCGGCAGCGTGACGGGTTTCGACTTGAGCGAGACGATGCTGGCGCAGGCGCGGGCGCGGTACGGCAATATTCCGGGCTTGAGTTTCGCCTTCGGCAGCGCGGACGGCATGACGGCGGCGGAAGGACGCTTCGATGCCGTGCGGGCCGACCGCGTCCTTATCCATGTTCCCGATGCAACGCAAACCTTGGCCGAGATGGTTCGGGCCACCAAGCCGGGCGGCCGTGTCGTCGTCAGCGAGCCCGACATGCCGGGCTGCTGGATGTCGAGCTCCGATCCGGAACTCGCGCAACGCGTCGTCCACGAAATCGCGCAGACCTGCACCTCGCCGTTCCTGGCGCGGGATCTCGTTGCGCTGTTCAAGGATGCGGGCCTCGTCGACGTCACCCTGACGGTCAGCCCCGTCACGGCCTTCGAACCCGGAATCGTCGGCAAGATCCTGGACTTTGCCGGCATCGTGCGCCGCCTGGTGGAGAGCGGAGCCGTGACGAAGGAAAAGGCGACGGAATGGGTCGCGGAACTCGAGGAGCGCGGTCGCACCGGCCGTTTCGTCGGCGGGATGTCAATTATGACGGTTGCGGGAACGAAGGTTTAATCTCCGTCAGATAGCCCAGGCTCGAGCGCTTTCCGATCGAGTGGATGCCGGTTGGTCGAAAGAAGGCGCGCCAGAACAGACTTTAGGCTCGTCGGCCGGATGGAATCGGGCCGGCGACCCTAAAGCGACTTCAGCTGGGCCTTCGGATGATCAAAGCCGCAGTACCGGCCTGCGACAGACCGGGGATCCATTGGAGGTCGCTGGGCAGCTACATCCGGGCGATCGGCGCATTCACGCGGACGGCGGCGCCAATCCTCGAACGATCGAGCTTCGCGCGGATCGCCGCCTCCGACTGGTCGGACCTTCCGCCGGCGCAGACCTTCCCGGTTCCCTCGGCCAGCCTCGGCTTCCGTCATTACGCGGCGGCCGACAGCAAACGCGTGCTCGTTCTGATTCACGGCTCGGGCTGCTTCTGTGACCTGGCCCACGAGATGGCCGTGCGAATCGTCCGCCGCAACGCCGCCCATGTCTATACCCTCGACATGCGTGGGCACGGCCGGTCGAGCGGCCCGCGCGGGCACGCCATCGACGACCAGGGCCAGATGATCGGCGATGTCGTCGCCTTCGTCCGTCACCTTCATGCCACCCACGATCGGCCCCAGGTCACCTTGGGCGGCCATTCCGCCGGCGGCGGAATCGTCCTGGCCTTCGCGCGCAGCCCGGCCGCGGACCTCGTGTCGTCGTACCTGTTCCTGGCGCCGTTCCTGGGTTTCGGCTCCGAGGTGGATCGTCCGCATTTCGGCGGCTGGGTCCGTCTGCGCATCGGCGTCCTGCGGCTCCTGACGCTGGCGAACGTCCTCGGCATCACCCGCTTCAACGGCAGCACCGTCGTCGACTTCAACATCGAGGCGGCGGGCGATCCGCGCTACGTGCCGAGCTGGTCGTTCAGCACGCTCCTGGCTTTCGGACCGGACCGTTGGTCGGCGAACGCCCGGCCGCTCCCCGCCGACAAGCCGGTGCTGGTCCTGGCCTGCTCGGACGACGAATGCTTCTCGCAGCGCCACTACGCCGGAGCGTTCGCGGTCGTCGCGCCTCACGCGGAGCTTCCCGAAGTCGGCCCCGGAGGGCACTGGGATCTGCTGGTCGATGCCAAGGCCGCCCAGCTCGCGGTTCGATGGCTGGAAGCTCAAGATCGGAGAGAGACCGAAACGACTGATAAGACGACGCCGCGTGAGCGTGCAGCTTAGTCGTATCCGAACACCACGGTGATCGCAGGCGCCATCCTGCCGTCCACGTCGAGGTCGGCGTCACGCGGGATCGGGCGTTCCGGCACTGTCTCCGGTTTCTCCCTGCAGAGCTGAGCAGAGCGCTCGCTTCGACCGGTCCGTTCGGTCGGACAGGGTGCGAGCAGTCGCGACCATCCATGACGGCCTGTGGAGGTGACGGCGGCCGACGCAACTTGAGCGATACGCGCCTCTCCGCATTCCGTGGCCGCTCTCCGAAAATCATCCCTGAAAATCTGCACCACACTGCAGAGATGTGCGATCACGCACATTGCTGAAAGTTCCCCGGGATTAAACCTCAAGTATATACAAGTGCGAAAACGCACTTAAGTTTGGTGTTTACATCGCTATAGGATGGAGCGCGCTGAAAGACTTCGTGCCGGGATAGCGACAGTCATGGACGCCTGATCGAAACGTCACCACTCTCGAGACGAGCGCAATCGGACGGGCAGCGCCCGCCGACGGTCCTCGCCCCGGCGGCAACGCAGACCGGAGCGTGCGACACAATCGCTGCCCCGGGATGAATGTAGCGCGAGATACGCGCGTCCAAGAATAGCCGCAGTATGGAATGGGGCCGCCGCCCGATCGTTCCAGTCAGATTCTTGGTCGGCATGCCGATCATGTGAGTTCCGAAGCATCTTTCTGACTGCAATCAATCCGTCATCTCAGACGAGTATTGCCTCCGCAGCGTACCGAGCCTCCCATTCGAGACGACGAGGTCATTCGTGGACAATATCATTCAGGGCATCTCGAATTTCCGCGGAAATATATTTCCCGGACAGCAGAAGGTCTATGAGCAACTCGTCCGCGACGGCCAGAACCCGAGCGCCCTGATCATCGCCTGCGCCGATTCCCGCGTCTCCCCCGAGCACATCACCCAATCCGGCCCCGGCGACCTCTTCGTCTGCCGCAACGCCGGCAACATCGTGCCCCCGTACTCGCAGCATAACGGCGGTGTCTCCTCGGCGATCGAGTACGCCGTCGTGGCGCTCGGCGTGCGCGACATCGTCATCTGCGGCCATTCCGATTGCGGCGCGATGAAGGGGCTGATGATGCCCGAGGCCCTCGAGAAGATGCCGAACGTCGCGGCGTGGCTGAAGCACAGCCAGGCGGCCAGCCGGATCGTCTGTGAGGCCTATCCCGCCGACATGGACCCGAAGGACCGTCACCGCGCCCTGGCGCTGGAGAACGTCGTCGTCCAGCTCAGCAACCTGCGCACGCATCCGAGCGTCGCCTCGGGCCTCGCCAGAGGTCAGTTGCGCCTCCACGGCTGGTTCTTCGAGATCGAGAAGGGCACCGTCCTTGCCTATGACGGCGAGGAGGGAGGCTTCGTTTCGATCGAGGAGAACATCCAGATCAAGGTCGCGCAGGCTCCTTCCGTGAGGGTCGCCGCCCCCGAATTCGCGCGAGCGATGTCGGTCGCGGCCGAATAAGGTCCAACCAACCCCATGCCACAGTCCCTCTCGCGGTTCCTGCCCGCCTCCCTGTCGCGGGACCTGCCCGCCTCCTTCGTCGTGTTCCTGGTGGCGCTGCCACTGTGCATGGGTATCGCCATCGCCTCGGGCGTCCCGCCCGAGCGCGGACTGATCACGGGCATCATCGGCGGCCTCATCGTCGGCATGCTCGCGGGTTCGCCGCTCCAGG
This sequence comes from Methylobacterium sp. WL9, assembly GCF_008040035.1. NCBI lineage: Bacteria > Pseudomonadati > Pseudomonadota > Alphaproteobacteria > Hyphomicrobiales > Methylobacteriaceae > Methylobacterium > Methylobacterium sp. WL9. The sequence continues at coordinate 116,288 of NZ_VRVE01000002.1, read as the reverse complement.
TCAGCGGCCCCGCCGCCGGCCTCGCGGTCATCGTCTTCGAGTTCGTGCGCGAGCACGGCATCGGCATGCTCGGCCCCGTGCTGGTGGTGGCCGGCGCGATCCAGATCCTCGCCGGGGCGCTCCGCGTCGGCGGCTGGTTCCGGGCGATCTCGCCGGCCGTCGTGCACGGCATGCTCGCCGGCATCGGCGTGCTGATCGTGCTCGGGCAGATCCACGTGCTCACCGACGCGCTGCCGCAGGCGAGCGGCCTCGACAACCTCGTCGCCATCCCGGCCGCCTTCTTCGACTTCGTGCAGGGCGAGGGCAACAAGACCGGCGCGGTGATCGTCGGCCTCTCGACCATCGTCGGCATGCTCGGCTGGGAGAAGATCCGGCCGGCCCGGCTGAAGATGCTGCCGGGCGCGCTCGTCGGCGTGGTCGCAGGCACCGTCGTCAGCGCCGTCGCCGGCCTTGCCGTCAAGCATGTCGACGTGCCGGATGCGATCCTCTCGACGCTGGCGCTGCCGGCCACTGGCGATTGGGGCCGGCTCTCGGAGCCGACCATGATCGTCATGGCGCTCACCCTCGCCATCATCGCCAGCGCCGAGAGCCTGCTCTCGGCGGCGGCGGTCGACCGGATGCATGACGGCCCGCGCACCCAGTACAACCGGGAGCTCGGCGCGCAGGGCATCGGCAACATGCTGTGCGGCCTCGCCGGCGGCCTGCCGATGACCGGCGTGATCGTGCGCTCCTCGGCCAACGTCCAGGCCGGCGCCGTGAGCCGCGCCTCCGCCGTGATGCACGGCGCCTGGATCCTGGCCTTCCTGATGGCGCTGCCCTGGGCGCTGGAGCTGGTGCCGACGGCGGCGCTCGCCGGCATCCTCGTCGTCACCGGCGTGCGCCTCATCAGCATCGAGCACGCCTTCCACCTTCACCGGCGCCACGGCATCGCGACCGCGGCGATCTGGCTGGTTACCATGCTGACCGTGGTCGGCACCGACCTCCTCACCGGCGTGCTCGTCGGCCTCGGCCTCAGCCTGATCCAGGTGGTTCCGCACCTGCTCCAGAAGGGCCTGCTCAAGATCGAGGGCGGCGCCGCGACGGCCTTCCAGCCCGAGGGCGGCCTCGCGGCCGTCCCGGAGGTCCGACTCTCGGGGTCTGCGACCTTCCTGCAGCTGCCGCACCTGAACGAGGCGCTGGAGCTGACGCCGGTGGGCGGCACCGTCCGCGTCTCCGCGGACAAGCTGGGCCATGTCGACCATACCTGCCTGGAGATGATCCAGGACTGGGCCTCGCGCCGGGCCAAGGCCGGAACGACCTTCGAGGTCGTCGGCGGCTCGGCCAGCCTGCGCGAGAAGCTGACGGCAGCACTTCATCCCGCTGCAGCGCACTAGATCGCGCTGCGTTTTGATCGAATCGATCAGAACGCAGAAAACGTGATCGATCCAAAAGTTGACAGCAGGCTTCGCGCGAAAAAAACGTTACCACTTTTTCGCAGCCTGCTCTGACCGGACGCAGACACGCAAAAGGCCGGCGTGGGATCACCGCGCCGGCCTTTTTCGATGTCGAAGCTCGTTCTACCGAGTGGCGCTGCGGATGCGACGCGCGCCTTCGAAGCGGTTGAGGAAGCGCGGCTCCTTCTCCGGCGCGATGCGGATGGCGAGATGCATCGCGCCGCCCTCCTCCGACTTGCGATCGAGCACCTCGGCATTTTCGTAGAGCCAGTTTAGCGCCGCCCCCTCCTCCGGCCCGAGCTTCACCGCGAAGGTCGAGCGGGCGGTAGCGATGCGCTTCTCGATGCGGGAGGAGAGTGCGTCGAGCCCCTCCCCGGTCAGCGCCGAGACCAGCACGGGGGCTGCGCTGCCGCTCTGATTGCCAAGATTGGCGAGCCGGGTGCGCTCGCCCTCGTGCAGCAGGTCGGCCTTGTTCCAAACCTCGATGATGCGGTCGGCATTCGCCTCGATGCCGAGTTCGCGCAGCACCGTGTCGACGTCCTCGCGCTGCGCTTCCGTGTCGCCGTGCGAGACGTCGCGGACATGCAGCAGGATGTCGGCCTCGATCACGTCCTCCAGTGTGGCGCGAAAGGCGGCGATCAGCGAGGTCGGCAGGTCGGAGATGAATCCGACGGTGTCGGACAGGATCACCGTCTCGCCGTGCGGGAGCTTGGTGGCGCGGGCCGTCGGGTCGAGGGTCGCGAACAGCATGTCCTGCGCCTTCACGTCCGCTTTGGTCAGCGCGTTGAACAGCGTCGACTTGCCGGCATTGGTGTAGCCGACCAGTGCCACGATCGGGTACGGCACCCGCGCCCGGCTGGTGCGGTGCAGGCCGCGGGTCCGGGTCACCGAATCGAGATCGCGCTCGATCTTGGTCATGCGCTCCTGGATCTGGCGGCGGTCGGCCTCGATCTGGGTCTCGCCGGGGCCGCCGAGGAAGCCGAAGCCGCCGCGCTGCCGCTCCAGGTGGGTCCAAGACCGCACGAGCCGGCTCTTCTGGTAGGACAGGTGGGCGTGCTCGACCTGCAGCGTGCCCTCGCGGGTCGAGGCGCGGCGGCCGAAAATCTCGAGGATCAGGCCGGTACGGTCGATGACCTTGGCGCCCCAGGCCTTCTCGAGGTTGCGCTGCTGCACCGGCGAGAGCGCGCAATCGGCGACGACGAGGCCGATCTCTTCCGCCGCGATCAGCCCGGCGATCTCCTCGACCCGGCCCTTGCCGAGATACGTCGAGGGCCGGATGCGCTGGATCTGGACGCTGATCGCCTGCGTCACGTCGAGCTCGATCGCCGCCGCGAGGCCGGTGGCTTCGTCGAGGCGCGCCTCGATCGAGCGCGGGGTCTCGCCGCTACTCGCCGATCGCTCGGCGGCGCGGGTCAGATAGGGTCCGACGACCAATGTGCGGGTCGCGGCCGCGATGTCGCCTTCGGGCGCGGCGTGACGCCGCAGCCGATCTTCGGCGGGGGTCAGCGTCTCAGTCATGAAATCCTCTTGGCATCACGACGACATATCGTGATGCCGCTGCCGTTTCGCACGGGGTTCGCTCGGCGCAACCTCAAGCTGCGCGAGAAAAGGCGTCAAACCTTCTCGGCGGGCGCAGCCTCGTCCGGCTCGAACAACTGTACGGGATGGCCGGGCATGATGGTCGAGATCGCGTGCTTGTAGACGAGCTGCGAATGTCCATCACGGCGCAGAAGCACACAAAAATTGTCGAACCAGGTTACCACGCCCTGAAGCTTGACGCCGTTGACGAGGAAGATCGTGAGCGGGATCTTGTTCTTGCGAACATGGTTGAGAAACGTGTCCTGAAGGTTCTGTGCACGCTCGCCCGCCATTTTTCTTATCCTTTTTTGATTCGTGCCCGCCACTCGGGTGGGTTCTCTTGGTTGGCGACGCGCGTCGGACCGTCCACAGCCGACATTCGGGTCTGACTCCGCAAGCCCTCTCCATTACACGGCGAAGCCTTCGGCGACGCAAGAGGCTTGCGCAGCGGAAGGCTTCTTCTTGGACCGGTCCACAGCAAGGTGGTCCGGTCCAGTGCACCTTCCGACCAGGCAGTCGCAATCGGCCGGCAAAAAGCGCGTCGAGACAGAACCTTGGAGCCGCAGGCCCGATGCAATCGGATCGGATACGGATCCGGAACGATCAGACGTTCAGGGGCCGATTCCGAGGGATTTCAGCTTCCGGTGCAGCGCCGAGCGCTCCATACCGATGAACTCTGCGGTCCGGGAGATGTTTCCGGAGAATCGGGCGATCTGAGCGATCAGATACTCGCGTTCGAAGATCTCGCGCGCCTCACGCAGGGCCAGGCTCATCAGCTTCTCGCCGCCCGCCCCCGTCGGCGTGGTCGGCACCAACGCGCCGACCTCGGTGGGAAGCATCTCCGAGGTGACCTCCTGCTCCGGATCCGTCTTGGTCAGGATCATCAGCCGTTCGACGTTGTTGCGCAGCTGCCGAACGTTGCCGGGCCAGTCGTGCGATTGAAGAACCGCCATCGCATCCTCGGCGATCCGGCGGCGCGGCAGGCCGGTGGCGCCCGAGATCTGCTCCATGAAGAAGGTGATCAGTTCCGGCACGTCCTCGCGGCGCTCGGCGAGGGAGGGCACGCGGATCGGCACCACGGAGAGCCGGTGGAACAGGTCCTCGCGAAACCGTCCGCCGGCGATCTCTTCGGCCAGATCGCGCGACGAGGACGAGATAATGCGCACGTCGACATGCACGCGCGTCGTGCCGCCGACCCGCTGGAAGTTCTGGTCGACGAGAACGCGCAGGATCCGGCTCTGCGTCTCCTTGGGCATGTCGGCGACTTCGTCGATGTAGAGCGAGCCGCCATGCGCTTCCTCCAGCGCGCCGACCCTGCGGGTGCGGCCCTCGCCGGCCTCCACGCCGAATAGCTCCGCCTCCATCGTATCGGGTGTGATGGTGGCCGCGTTGATCACCACGAAGGGGCCGCTGGCGCGGGCCGACGTGGTGTGCAGGGTCCGGGCGGCGAGTTCCTTGCCAGAGCCCGGCGCGCCGGAGATCATCACGCGGGCATTGGTCGGCGCGACACGGTCGACGGTCTGGCGCAGCTGGTTCACGGCGACCGAGGCCCCGACGATGCGGTTCGTCTGGCCGCCACGAGTCTTGAGGTCGCGCACCTCGCGCCGCAGCCGCGAGGTCTCCAACGCGCGCTCGGCAACGAGAATCAGCCGGTCGGCCTTGAACGGCTTCTCGATGAAGTCGTAGGCGCCCGACTTGATCGCCGCGACCGCGGTCTCGATGTTGCCATGGCCCGAGATCATCACCACCGGCAGGTCGGGATGGCCGGCCTTGATCAGGTCGAGCACCTGCAGGCCGTCGAGGCGCGAGCCCTGCAGCCAGATGTCGAGGAAGACGAGGTGCGGCCTACGGCTCTCGATCGAGGCGAGCGCCTCGTCCGAACCGGAGGCGGTCCGGGTGCGGTGGCCCTCGTCGTCGAGGATGCCGGAGACGAGGTCGCGAATGTCGGCCTCGTCGTCGACGATCAGGATATCGGCGCTCATGACTGCATCTCCGCGACGCGGGGCGCACTTGAGACGGCGCCCTCCCTGCCAGTGTTGTTGTGAGGAGCCCGCACGGACGCGGCCGCCGCATCGGTGACGGCATCACGCGAGACATCGCGCGGCACCTTCATGCGGACCTGACCGCCCCGTCCGTCGGGATTGTCGTTCAACTCGATCCCGCCGCCATGCTCTTCCAGAACCTTGCTGACGATGGCCAAGCCGAGGCCCGTCCCCCCTTCGCGGGTCGTCATATAGGGCTCGAGCAGGCGCTGGCGTCCCTCGGCGGGAAAGCCTTTTCCGTTGTCGGTGACTTCGATCACCGCGAAGTCCTGTTCGACGAGCAGCCTCAGGCGCACCCGGCCCTGGCCGCCATCCGCCGTCAGCACGTCCTCGGGGACGGCCTGGACCGCCTCGACGGCGTTCTTGAGGATGTTGGTCAGCGCCTGGGACAGGAGCCGGATATCGAAGGCCGCCTCGATCCGTTCCTCCTCGCCGACGCCGTCCACCGAGAACGGGAAATCGAAGTCGGGATGCGCGACGCGCATCATGAAGAGGTTCTGCTTGGCGATCTCGGTGAGATCCTGCCGGGCGATGGCCGGCTTCGGCATCCGGGCGAAGGACGAGAACTCGTCGACCATGCGCTTGATCTCGTCGACCTGGCGCACGATCGTCGCCGTGCACTGGTCGAAGATCTCTTTGTCCTCGACGATCACCTTTCCGTACTTGCGCCGGATGCGCTCGGCCGAGAGCTGGATCGGGGTCAGCGGGTTCTTGATCTCGTGGGCGATGCGGCGCGCCACGTCGGCCCAGGCGGAGGTTCGCTGGGCCGAGACCAGATCGGTGATGTCGTCGAGGGTCACGACGTAGCCGCGTGCCCCGCCCTGAGCCTGCTCGCTCGTGACCCGCACCGCGATGGTGCGCTCGCGGCCGTTGCGCTGGAGCTGGATCTGCTTCTGGAGCGCGCGCTGGCGGCCCTCGCGGGCGCCGCCCTCCTCCGGCAAGAGCGCCGCCAGTTCCGGCACGGCCTGGGTCAGCGGCACGCCGACAAGTTCGCCGGAGGTCAGGCCGAGGGTACGCTCGACGGAGGGGTTGGCGATGGTGATGACCCCGCCCGCGTCGACGCCGATCACCCCCGGCGAGACGCCCGACAGCACGGCCTCGGTGAAGCGCCGGCGGCGGTCGATCAGCTCGCTCGCGGCGGTCAGCCCGTCATGCTGGCGGCGGAGTTCCTGTGTCATCTTGTTGAAGCTATCGCCGAGATGGCCGAGATCGCCGTCGTCCCTGCGGGCAGGCACCTGCGCGTAGAAGTTGCCCGAGGCGACTTGGTCGGCGGCGTTGATCAGGCGGCGGATCGGCTCGACGAAGCGGTTGGCGAAGCTGAGCCCGAACCAGACCGCCGAGAGCAGGGTGATCAGCGCGATCAGCAGGAAGACCGAGGCGAAGGCGATCTGGATCGAGCGCTTGAGCGAATCGTAGGTGAGGTATTCGGCCGCCGCCGCGCGCGAGACGCCGGGGAAGTCGATGGCGAGCTGACTGACCTCGCGCTGCACGAGGAGCACCGCGTTGTCGTAGGCCGGCATCCGCAGCAGGGCGGCGAAGACCCGGCCCTCGTTCGGCAGCAGGCAGATCGGATCGCTCGATTTCGCCGCGTCCTCGAAGGCCGCTGCCGAGGGCAGGCGCGTCTGCTTGAGGATGTCGATCTGGGCGCGGGCGACCACGTCGTTCGGCCCGCGCATGATCTTGGCGATCGGCAGGCCGAGCGCCTGGGCGCGCGTCGTCATGAAGCTCTCGAACCACTCGCGGTTCACGTCGAATTGCGGGCGGGCGCGGGTCAGATCGTCGGTGAGGATGCGGATCTCGCGCGCCAGCGACTGGCACTGGTTCTCCTGGTAGGCGTCGGCGACCTCGACGGATTTCAGCACCACGTCCCGGACCCGGTCGGTGAAGCCGAGGGACAGCCCGCGATCGATGGTGATCGAGGCGACGACGGCGAGCAGGATGGTCGGCAGGATCGCGATCAGGCTGAACAGGCCTACGATGCGCGAATGCAGGCGCGCCACCGCCGCATGGGCCTTGCGGGCATGCAGGAAGACTCGCGCCTCCCAGGCGATGACGACGACGAGGCCGAGGACGAGGGCGGCGTTGATGGCGAGCAATGCCACGCCGGTGGCGGGCTTCGGCGTCACCTTGATCAGCCCTGCGAGCATCATGAAGGTGACGCTGGCCGAGACGAGGGCCGTGGCGACCACGGCCGCGCCGATCCAGCCCGGTCCGCGGGGCGCCGAGGACGGCGCCGCGGCCCGGCCGGTATCCGCATCGGAGGCGGAGGTTTTCCTGATCCATTGCGTCAGCGGCATGGCTGATGCAGGGCCACAACAGTGTGGCGAAATTAATACGAATCGGGCCGAATTGCCGCCCGATCGATCAAACGGCCACGGTGGCCCTACCCGCCCTGCGGGTTAGCGCGAGGTGCGGAACACCTGCAGGTCGAGATCGCGCACCTTCTTCCGCAGCGTGTTGCGGTTCACGCCGAGCAGTTCGGCCGCGCGGATCTGGTTGCCGCGCGTGGCGGCGAGCGCAGCGCCGATCAGCGGGCCTTCGATCTCGCGCAGGATGCGGTGATACAGGCCGGGCGGCGGCAGGCTGTCCTTGTAGCCGGAGAAGTACTCGGACATGTGCCGCTCGACCGCGCCCGAAAGCGTCTCGTTGTCGCCGACCTTGCGGGCGCTCCCGTTCAGCGATTGCGGCTGGGCCAGCGGCAGGGTGTCGAGTTCGGCCTCGATCACCGGGCCGGTGATGGTCTCCTGCGGATAGAGGGCGGCGAGGCGCCGGACGAGGTTTTCGAGCTCGCGCACGTTGCCGGGCCAGCGGTAGCGCTTCAGGCGCTCCATGGCCTCGCCGTCGAGCTGCTTGCGGCTCAGGCCCTCGCGCTCGACGAGGACGAAGAAGTGCCGGATCAGATCGGGCACGTCTTCCGAGCGCTCGCGGAGTGCCGGCAGCCGCAACGGCACGACGTTGATGCGGAAGAACAGGTCCTCGCGGAAGATGCCCTGCTGGATCGAGACGCGCAGGTCCTTGTTGGTCGCGGCGATGATGCGGACGTTGGTCTTGATCGGTACCCGCCCGCCGACGGTGGTGTACTCGCCCTGCTGCAGCACGCGGAGCAGCCGGGTCTGCGCCTCCATCGGCATGTCGCCGATCTCGTCGAGGAAGAGCGTACCGCCCTCAGCCTGCTCGAAGCGGCCGGCCGAGCGGGTCAGCGCGCCGGTGAAGGCGCCCTTCTCGTGGCCGAACAGTTCCGATTCGATCAGGTCGCGCGGGATCGCCGCCATGTTGACCGGCACGAAGGGGCCGGCCCGGCGGCGGCCGTAATCGTGCAGCGCCCGGGCGACGAGTTCCTTGCCGGTCCCCGATTCGCCGGTGATCATCACCGTGAGGTCGGTGGGCATCAGCCGGGCGAGGGCCCGGTAGATCTCCTGCATCGCGGGCGAGCGCCCGACGAGGGGGATGTCGTCGTTCTCCGGCCCGGCACCCGGCGCCGGCGTGCCGCGCGGCCGGGAAAGCGCGCGGCCGACGATCGCCGTCAGCTCCTTCAGATCGAAGGGTTTGGGCAGATACTCGTAAGCTCCGCGCTCCGAGGCGCGGATGGCGGTCATGAAGGTGTTCTGCGCGCTCATCACGATGATCGGCAGATCGGGCCGCACCCGCTTGATGCGGGGCAGCAGGTCGAACACGTTCTCGTCCGGCATCACCACGTCGGTGATGACGAGATCGCCCTCGCCCTGGGCCACCCAACGCCACAGCGTCGCGCAATTGCCCGTGGAGCGGACCTCGTAGCCGGCCCGGGACAATGCCTGGTTGAGCACGGTCCGGATCGCTGCGTCGTCGTCCGCGACGATGATGTTGCCGTTCGGCATATCGGTTTACTCGGGCTCCGAACTCACGGCTCCGCCGCCGAGGCACGTCCGTCCCGGGCGCTGGACATGGGCAGAAGGATGCGGAAGGCAGTGCGGCGGGGAACGGGATCGCATTCGACGATACCGCCATGGTCGCCGACGATTTTCGCCACCAATGCAAGACCCAGGCCCGATCCCTGCGCCTTCGTCGTCACGAAGGGGTCGAACAGGTCGGGAAGCAGTTCCGCGGAGATGCCCGGCCCGTTGTCGCGCACGGCCACCTCGATCGGTAGGCTGACGCGCTCGCGCGAGCCCGGCACCTGCAGGCGCAGACCGGTGCGGAAGGCGGTCGACAGGGTGATCTCGCCCTCGACGGAATCGGCACCGATCGCCTCCGCGGCGTTCTTCACGAGGTTCAGGATCACCTGGACGAGCTGGTCGCGGCTGCCGAGGACCGGCGGCAGCGAGGGATCGTAGTTTTCGACGAAGCGGATGTGACGGCCGAAGCCGGACTGGGCCGAGCGCTTCACCTGGTCGAGCACGCCATGCACGTTGACCGGCCCGCGCTCGACGGGACGCTCCTCGCCAAAGAGCTCCATGCGCTCGACGATGCGCACGATCCGGTCGGATTCGTCGCAGATCAGCTGGGTGAGGACGCGGTCCTCCTCCACGCCGGACTGTTCGAGCAGCTGCGCGGCGCCGCGGATGCCGGCGAGCGGGTTCTTGATCTCGTGGGCGAGCATGGCGCCGAGGGCCACCATCGAGCGGGCGGCGCCGCGATGGGTGAGCTGGCGGTTCATCTTGTCGGCGATGGTGCGCTCCTGGAGCATCAGCACCACGTTGTCGCCGCCGTCGCCGAGATGCGTCGCGAACACGTCGACACTGCGCTCCAAGCCCGTGCGCGGCTGGATCAGCTCGACCCGGTACTCGCTGACGCTGGAGCGTCGGTTCCGCACCTCGGCGACGATCGCCACGATCGGCGAGGCGAACGGGAAGATGTCGCGCAGCCGGCCGCGCTTCATCAGCCGGACCGACGCGTCGAAGAAGTTCTCGGCGGCGTGATTGGCGTGGAGGATGCGCTCGTCGGTGCCGATGGTGAGGACCGGCAGAGGCAGAGCGTTGATGATCGCCTCCGGCGTGAGGCTTCCGATGGGAAAGGCGCTGCTCTCGCTAGTCATCGCGACTACGCAGCCTCGCCGAGGGATTCGAGGACGCCGTCGGCGGGGTCGAGAAACGCCCGGCGCAGCAGCGCGAGGGCTTCCGCCGGGTCGCTCGTCGTGAGCAGGCGCGTGCGGTCGGGCTGGCCGAGTGCGCCCGGCCCGGCATGGTCGACATAGGCCGCGAGATGCTTGCGGGCGTGCCGCACGCCCATCGCTGCGCCATAGAGCGCGATCAGCCCTCGGTAGTGCTCGCAGGCCGTCTCCGCGCGCTGCTCCCGCGAGAGATCGGCCACCGGTTGCCCCCCGAGGCCCGCTGCGATGGCACCCACCAGCCAGGGCCGGCCGAGCGCCGCCCGGCCGATCATCACGCCGGCCGCCCCCGAGGCGGCGAGACAGGCGCGGGCGTCGTCGAGGCTCGCGACGTCGCCGTTGGCGATGACGGGGATGCGCACCGCCTGGACCACGGCGCGGATCGCCGACCAGTCCGCGCTGCCCTTGTAGAATTGCTGCCGGGTGCGGCCATGGACGGTGACGCCGTTCAGGCCGAGGCCCTCGGCCCGTTGCGCCAGTAGGGCGGCGTTAACGGTCGCATGATCCCAGCCGAGGCGCATCTTGACGGTGACGGGTACGGCGACCGCGTCGCGCACGGCGCCGAGGAGGCGGGCGGCGTTGTCGAGGTCGCGCATCAGGGCCGAGCCCGCCGCGCCGCCGGTAACCGTCTTGGCCGGGCAGCCCATGTTCACGTCGATCACGTCGGCGCCGTTCGCGACGGCGATCTCGGCCGCCCGCGCCATCGGCTCCGGTGCGCAGCCCGCGAGCTGGACGATGTGCGGCGACACGCCCGCGCCCTCCGCGCGGACCTGCGATTCGGCGTCGCCGCGGGCGAGTTCGGCGGCGGCGACCATCTCGGAGACCACGGCGCTCGCGCCGGCGCGGCGGGCAATCCGGCGCATGTGCAGATCGGTCACGCCCGACAGCGGCGCCAGCAGGACCGGCGGTGCCATGCCCGGCCCCGCCTTCATTCCGCCGAGAACGCTCAAATAATGGTCAGCCGTCATTCTGCACAACAAATAGACAAATGCGCTCGGATGCAAGCGCTACCTCGGTTTGCCTTCACCTTGGGCACCGATTATGAGCGCAGCCGACTTCGCCATGATGTCGCAGAGGCCCCCGATGTCCGAGTCCGCCGCAAGGCCCCTGACCGCAGCGGTGGTCGTCGCGGCCGGCAAGGGCCTGCGCATCGGCGGCGACCTGCCGAAGCAGTATCGCCGAGTTGGTGGACGGGCCGTCCTGACGCGGACTCTGGCCGCCCTGGCAAGCCATCCCGGCATCGACCGCATCCAGCCTGTGATCGCGCCCGACGCCGCCGACTTCTTTCGCGAGTGCCTTGCCGATCTCGAACCGGACCTCGGCCGAAAGCTATTGGCGCCCGTCGATGGCGGGGCGACCCGCCAGCAATCCGTCCGTGCCGGCCTCGAAGCCCTGGCCTGCGGAGAGGCGCCGGACCTCGTGCTCGTCCACGACGCCGCCCGCCCCTACGTGGCGACGGACCTGATCGACCGCGCCATCGCGGCCGGCCGCGCCCATGGCGCGGCGGTGCCGGGCGTGGCGGTCTCCGACACGATCAAGCTGGTCCAGCCGATCGCCCCCGGCATCGGCCGCGTCCACGAGACGCCGGCCCGCGAATCGCTGCGCGCCGTGCAGACGCCGCAGGCCTTCGTCTATGCGACGCTGGTCGACGCGCATCGCCGTGCCGTGGCGGAAAACCGCGACGGCTTCACCGACGACGGCGCGCTCGCCGAATGGGCCGGGCTTGCGGTGGTGGTGTTCGAGGGCGACGCCGCCAACCGCAAGATCACGCAACCGAGCGACCTGATCGACGCCGACCGCACTTTCTCGGAACGCGCCGACGCGGTATCTGCATCAGCCATGACAACCCTCGTCTCCCACCTCGCCACCGGCTTCGACGTCCACAAGTTCGGACCGGGCGACCATGTCTGGCTCGGCGGGATCAAGATCCCGGCGGATCGCGGCGTGATCGCGCATTCCGACGGTGACGTGGTGCTGCATGCGCTCACCGACGCGCTGCTCGGCACCATCGCCGACGGCGACATCGGCACGCATTTCCCGCCGAGCGACGAGAAGTGGCGGGGCGCGGCCTCCGACCAGTTCCTGGCGCACGCCGTCGAACTGGTGCGCGCCCGAGGCGGCCGGATCGACCATCTCGACATCACCGTACTGGCCGAGGCCCCGCGCATCGGCGCGCACCGTGAGGCGATCCGCGCCCGCGTCGCCGAGATCGCCGGCATCCCGGTCGGCTGCGTCTCGATCAAGGCGACCACCACGGAAACGCTCGGCTTCGTCGGCCGCGCCGAGGGCCTCGCCGCACAGGCCGCCGCCAGCGTGCGCCTGCCGGAAATCTGCGCCGAACTCGACGCCGAGGCGGAGCAGGCCGCCCGCCAGTCGTGATCGAAGACGCCGCGCTCCTCGCCCGTGCCGAGGCGCTGGTGAAGGCCTACACGGCGGCGGGCAAAAAGATCGCGACGGCGGAATCCTGCACCGGCGGCCTCGTTGCCGCGCTGCTCACGGCGATTTCAGGATCGTCGAAGGTCGTGGAGCGCGGCTTCGTCACCTATTCGAACGAGGCGAAGGCCGAGATGCTGGGCGTCTCGACGGCGATTCTCGCCGCGCATGGCGCCGTCAGCGAGCAGACCGCCCGCGCCATGGCCGAGGGCGCGCTCGCGCATTCACAGGCCGACGTCGCGGTCTCGATCACCGGAATCGCCGGCCCCGATGGCGGCTCTCCTGACAAGCCTGTCGGGCTCGTGCATTTCGGCCTTGGCCGGACAGGCACGCAGACACGGCATCTGGAGCGGCGCTACGGCTCACTCGATCGCGGCGACATCCGGCGCCGCGCCGTCGAGGATGCGCTCGGGCTTCTCGAAGGCGCGGTGGCCTGATCGGCAACCGATTTGCTGGACTGAATGGCACGATCGAAGTGAGCACCGTCCCGGCCGATCGCACGGGGACCGGTGCGCTGGCGCACATCGGCGTTCGGATACTTTGCACGTTCTGAACGGCAGTGCATCTATCGATCGACCCGAATAGCCGCGATTTTTATTTTTCAATACATTACGTACTATGAAATATACTCTATCAATAGATCGAATTTGAAAAAATACTGTTCAATCTACGAATTTGCGAAGTCCAGTCGCGGCTGCTATCCACCGACTCGGCTGCAATTCAAACGAGGGAGGCCGCATGTTTAAAATTCGTCTCGCCTCTCCCGCCGGCCAGCGTTAGCTCGCTGAGCCTGCCATCCGCACCGGCCTGACGGCCGCCGCGGACATCGCAACCCTTCTTCCCGATCCGACCGCGACCGACGGCGTCATGCCGTGGCGACGCGCGTCCGTTGATGGAGCCGGCGTGTTTTCGCGCGTCGGGACAATTTCATGACTCTTCGTTCTCCCCGGCGCGGCGGCGCGCTCGGCCGCGTCCTCGTCTTCGTCTCCCGCCAATGGCGGCTGCGCTCCGGCCTCGTCTCTGCGCTCCTGGCGGCGACGATCCTGGCGACGCTCGCCGACGTGCTGCTGCCGCTCTATGCCGGCCGCCTCGTCGACGCGCTGACCCAAAGCGATCGCAATGCCGCGCTCGACACGGCCTTGTGGGCCTTCGCGGCGATGGCCGTGCTCGGCCTGTTCACGATCGGCTTCCGCCACCTCGCCTGGAGCCTGGTGGTGCCGCTGACGCTCGGCATGATGTCCGACGTGGCGCAAGCGAGTTTCCGCCGAGTGCAGCGCCTGTCGACCGATTGGCACGCCAACAGCTTCTCCGGCTCGACCGTCCGCAAGATCTCGCGCGGGATGTGGGCGCTCGACGGTCTCAACGACGTCGTGCTGCTCTCACTGGTGCCGACGCTGATCGTGCTGCTCGGCACGATGGTGATGCTCGGCCTGCACTGGCCGGCCATGGGCGCCCTCGTGGGCGTCGCGACGCTCCTCTACGTCTTCACGGCCGGGTACCTCGCGACGCGGGTGATCGCCCCGGCGGCACAGCTCTCGAACACCCTCGATACCCGGCTCGGCGGCGTGCTCAGCGACGCCATCGGCAACAATGCGGTGGTGAAGGCCTTCGGCGCGGAGGCGCGGGAGGACGCGCGGCTCGCCCGCACCTTCGGCAAGTGGAAGCGGCGGACCTGGCGCACCTGGATGCGGGTGACCTGGAGCGGCACGGTGCAGTTCGTGCTGCTGCTCGTCTTCCGCACGGCGCTGGTCGGGCTCGCGCTATGGCTGTGGTGGCACGAGGCGGCGAGCGCCGGCGAGGTCGCGACCGTGCTCACGAGCTACTTCGTGCTGCACGGCTACCTCCGCGACATCGGCGGCCACATCAACCACCTGCAGCGCGCGGTGAACGAGATGGAGGAGCTGGTCGACCTCGAAGCCGAGCCCTACGGCGTCGCGGATCTCGCTGAGGCGCGTCCGCTCGCCGTCGGCGGCGGGGCCGTGCGCTTCGACGACGTGACCTTCCACTATGCCGGCCACGACACGCCGCTCTACCAGCACGTCTCGGTGACGATCCCGGCCGGGCAGCGGGTCGGCCTCGTCGGGCGCTCGGGCTCCGGCAAGACGACCTTCGTCAAGCTGATCCAGCGGCTCTACGACGTCACCGGCGGCCGCATCCTGATCGACGGGCAGGACGTGGCGGGGGCGACGCAGGGGTCCTTGCGCTCGCAGATCGCAATCGTGCCGCAGGAGCCGGTGCTGTTCCACCGCTCGATTGCGGAGAACATCGCCTATGCCCGGCCGGACGCCTCCCTGGCCGAGATCGAGCGGGCGGCAGGGCTCGCCAACGCGCACGACTTCATCGCGCGGCTGCCGAAGGGCTACGCCACGCTGGTGGGCGAGCGCGGCATCAAGCTCTCGGGCGGCGAGCGCCAGCGCGTGGCGCTCGCCCGCGCCTTCCTGGCGGACGCGCCGATCCTGATTCTCGACGAGGCGACGTCCAGTCTCGATTCGGAATCGGAAGCACTGATCCAGGAAGCGATGGAGCGGCTGATGCGCGGGCGCACGGCGATCGTGATCGCGCACCGTCTCTCGACGGTGCAGGCCCTCGACCGCATCCTCGTGTTCGACCGCGGCCGCATCGTCGAGGACGGGCCGCACGCCGCCCTGATACGCCGTCCGAACGGAGCCTACCGGGCGCTGTTCGAGAAGCAGACCGTGCTGGCGGAGAGCGCGTGAGGCTGCTGTTCGTCTGCGGTCGGGCCCGCCTCCGGAGCCCGACCGCAGAGCAGATCTTTTGTCGGTACGACGGTCTGGAGACGGCCTCGGCCGGGGTTTCGGCGGATGCCGACGAGCCGGTCACGGCCGAGCATCTCGCATGGGCCGATATCGTCTTCGTGATGGAGCGTGGGCATCGCCGGAAGCTTCAGCGGCGGTTCCGGTCGGCGCTCAAGCATGCCCGGCTGATCTGCCTCGATATTCCGGACGACTGTGCGTTTATGGACCCGGCGTTGGTGCGGTTGCTCGAGACGAAGGTACGGCCGCATCTCCGATGATGTCGAGCCGTCATTGCGGGCGCAGCGAGGCAATCCAGGGCCAAATGCTCGACCGTAAGCGAGTTGGCCCCGGATTGCTGCGCTGCGTTCGCAATGACGAAAAGATATCCGCTTACCTAAAAGCTGTCTCAATACTCCCCGTAGGCGTCCTGCCGGCCGTAATAGCCTTCGCCGAAAGGATCGTAGGAACGCTGCCGCGGGGCGTATTGGTAGCCGGTCGGGGCGCGGCTGGCCTCCATACCGGCCGGCATGACATCGCCGTCGTCGTAGTCGCGGCGCGAACGGGCCGCGCGGTAGCCGGGCTCGCGACCGCCGCCGGCAACGCGCTCCTCGACCTCGCCCTGCAGGGTGATCCGCGTGTTCGCCATGCCCTGCGCCTTGATCAGACTGTAGAGCGTCGCGGCGTTGCCGGGCGAGAGCCGGACGCAGCCATGCGAGGCGGCGCGGCCGAGGTTGCGCACCTGGTTGGTGCCATGGATGGCGTGGCCGATCTGCGTGAAGAACACCGCATGCGGCATCGGCGCGTTGTCGAACTCGCGCGAGAAGTGGCTGGCCTCCATCCGGAACGGCTTGAAGCTGCCGCTCGGCGTGTCGTAGCCGGCGACGCCCGTGGAGACGGGCCAAGTGTAGCGAGGCTGGCCATCGACGGTCACCGACATCCGCTGGGACGCCTTGTCGACGTCGATGCGGAGTTCGGCCGAGGCCGAATTCGTGAGAACCGCGAGCAGAACGCCCGACAGTAGGATTGCAGAGAACGGACGCATGAAACGGCCTCGCGGCGACGACGGTCGAACCTGACGGACTACGTGCCGAACCGTAGGCGGTTCCGGCAGGTGTGGCGAGCAGTCCGCCTTCACCGACGGGGCATAAGGCCCTGCATCGTCGGTCTTTTCGGCGAAACGGCGCCGGAAATCCTCCCGGCGCCGCCCGATCTCGGTAGTCTGACGCCCGGCCGATCACATCGGAGGGGTCAGGCCGTCCTTGCCGACGGCGACGAGCTTGCCTTCGAGCTTGCTGCCGTCCTTGGCCGCGACCACGAAGATGTGGCTGCCGGGCTTGAGGATCGCGGCGTCGGCGGGCTCGAACGCCACGATCGGCGCCTTGGCCGGCACGGCGATCGTCTTCGAACCGTCCTTGTCGTAGGTCACGGTGAGGGTCTTGTCGCCGCCGGCGCCCGCGGCCGACTTGACGGTGCCGTTGGTCATCGAGCTCTTCACCTTCGGCGCGGCTGCGGAGCTTGCCTTGACCGTACCGTTGGTCATCGAGCTCTTCACCTTGGTGCCGCCCTCGGTGGTGTCGGTGATCTCGTCCCAGCCGTAGTGGCCTTCCGCCGTGCCGCGCATCGACTCGGGGAAGAGCACGACTTCAAGGGCGGTGGGCGGGTTGTCGCCCTTGGTGGCGGTGCCGATGAAGACGCCGTCCTTGATCTCGTCGAGGCTCGACTTGACCACCCAGGCGAACTTGGCGCCCGAAGTCGCGACGGTCTCGGACTTGCCGTCCGCCGTCTTGATCACGACCGAGCTGCCGTCGGCGCTCTCGATGGTGCCGCGAACCCGCTGAAGCTCGGGGGCGGCGACGCTGGCGCTCGTGAGGGCCAGAAGACCGGCGAAGGCTGCGAGCGTGGTGCGTTTCATGGTCGTATCTCCCTGTCTGTGCCCCGCAATTATGGGGCGGCCGACCGGGCAGACAAGCTTGCGCGCAATCGAATGACGCTCAAGCATCCTTATATTGCGCATAGGGGCGTGGCCGCCCGGTTTCGGACAGCCACGCGACGGAAACCCTTACTTCAGCAGCTTGGACAATGCCTTGCCGGCCGGGCTCTTCAGCTCCTTGGCGTCGACGGTGCCGTCGTTGTCCGGATCGGCTTCCTTGAACAGCGAACCGGCGAGCGCGACGAACTCCTTCTTGTCCAGGGTGCCATCGCTGTCGGGATCGGCCTTCTTGAGGGCGGACGGGCTAAGGCGGCCCTTGAGCTCCTTGACGTCGAGCGTGCCGTCCTTGTCGGGGTCGAGCACATCGAACTTCGCGGAGGCAGCAGCCTCGACTTCCTTGAGGTCGATGGTGCCGTCGTTGTCGGTGTCGACCGACTTCAGGATCGCGCTGCCGGCGGCCTTCTTGGCGAAGGCAGGGCTCAGGGTGGCAACCGGCAGCAGCAACGCTGCGGCAGCGAGAAGTGCGGTCGCACGGAACGGAACGGTCATCGTCGGTCTCTCCTGACTGTGGATGATTAGCAACGATCGATGACTACCATGACGGCGCAAGCGGATGGCCGCGATATCTTGCAATGCGGCATTGCAATATGGGCAAGTTCGGCAATCGGGCCGCAGATGCGGGAGCGGCTTCGTCCGGGCCACCGGCGGTCATCGAATCGTGTTCCGACCGGCCGGCAACCGGTACCGGGCTGAGGCGTTTCTCAGATGCAGAAGCGGCAATCCGGCCCTTGCGCGACGCTTGTCTTCCCGTGCGCATCGGCGATTGGAACGATATCCCGGACGCTAAGCCGCTGTCATATCGGCGCTATCAATTCCGGCTGGCGTCTCGCTCGGCGCACAGGCCTGCCGGAATGTTCTATGAGAAATATAAGTGTAGTGCCCGCTTGAATTGCGCCCAATAGATCGCCTATGTTGGGTCTATCGAAGAACGCAGGAGATGGTCATGAAGTGGTCCGCCCCGGTCGTCCAGGAAGTCTGCGTCGGCATGGAAGTCACCAGCTACGAGTCGGCAGAGATCGACACCTTCAACTAATGAAGTGACGGCGGCTCGATCGAGCCTGTCTCTTGCGTCTCATCCAAAATCCAAACAGGAGAAACGTCATGAAGTGGTCTGCCCCCATCGTTCAGGAAGTCTGCGTCGGCATGGAAGTCACTTCCTACGATTCCGCTGAGATCGACACCTTCAACTAAGGTCGTCTCCGGCTAGATTCAGCCGATCCTTCCTCTTTTTAATCAGTCAATCAGGAGATTCATCATGAAGTGGTCCGCTCCCGTCGTCCAGGAAATCTGCGTCGGCATGGAAGTCACCAGCTATGAGTCCGCCGAGATCGACACCTTCAACTAAGGTCGTCTCGTCGAACTCCAGCGGTTCGAGGGCGTCACCCGGAAGGGTGGCGTCTTTTTTTCGTGCCGTGACGAACGACGTGAAACGGCCGGATGATCGCTCATCCGGCCGTTTCACGTGTTAACAGGACTGGTCGGTGAGCCGAAGGCTCAGAGCTTGTAGCGGATCTGGTCGGTCCAGAAGCGTTCGAGCCGGCCCAGTGCCTGGTTGAGGCGGCCGAAATCGTCGGTCGAGATGCCGCCGATCGGCTGGATGGTGCGAGCGTGCTTCTCGTAGAGGCCGCGGATGATCTCGTGGACCTCGTGGCCCTTGTTGGTCAGGCTGATCCGCACCGAGCGGCGGTCCAGCTTGGAGCGGGCGTGGTGGAGGAAGCCCGCCTCGACCAGCTTCTTGACGTTGTAGGAGACGTTCGAGCCGAGATAGTAGCCCTTCGAGCGCAGCTCGCTCGCGGTGAGCTCTTTGTCGCCGATGTTGTAGAGCAGCAGGGCCTGGACGCTGTTGACGTCCTCGCGACCACGGCGCTCGAACTCGTCCTTGATGACGTCGAGCAGGCGGCGGTGCAGGCGCTCCACGAGGTGCAGAGCCTCGAGATAGTTGCCGGCCACCGGAGCGGTGTCGGGAGCGGTGTCGGACTCGACGATCCTCGCAGCCTGGGACTTCATCTGACGCCTCACTTGGTCTGTTCTGCCGGTGCGCCGTTTTGGTCGGCGCCGCTTATGCAGCCAATCTGGCCCAGACGAATGAAAGGCGATTTAAGCGACAAGATGAATTTGTGATTTACCCGGAGTGGTCAATGCGCAATGAAATCCGCGATATTTACGAACGCGAAGGGCTATACGGCAAGCTCCCGCTAAGATTACCAAGCTCGCTTCGCAACTCGACTTCGCTTTGCCGGGGAAACCTGCGGAAAGCGCCAGGACGGTCTCAAGCTGGACCCGCGACGGCCGGACCTCCGGCGCGTCGGCATCGCATCCGGGCGCCACCGCGCGGCCCAGGATTCAGCAGCCGAGAAGCCCTCAGGCCTTCACGGTACGCTTGCGCTTCGGCTTGGGAGCGGCCGGCTCGGGGGCCTGGGCCGCGACCTCCGCCTCCTTGGCCAGACGCATCGCGCGCAGGCGCTGAGTCCGGTCGTCGACCGCCCTGATCTGCGCCTTGTGGTCGGCCATGGCCTGCGCGCCGTCACGCGCCATGCGCTCGGCGCGCTCGGCGCGGTCCTCGGCGCGGTTCTTCGCAGTCGGGTCCTCGGTCGTCGTCATCGCGGTCTTTCGGTACTCGTCCGGTGCCCATCCATCGGCGCAGCGCATGGCGCATGCCGAAAATCCGCTCTCCGGCGAGGACGGGGCTGCGTCGGGAAGACATGGCGCCGAGCGGAGGAAGCCGGCACCGATTACGCTGCCCGATGTAGCACGCCGCGATGCGCAATGGCCAATCGCAGCACTCGCTTCATCCTTTCTCACCGCGAAAACATCGGTTCGGTGGCAAGCGAGAACCGCAGATGCCGCTCGCGGCGCATATCGGCGGCGATGATTGCCTCGGGCGACCGTCCAGGCGCACCGCCAAGTCGGGCATCGTGCTCGATACACGGCATTCGCAAAGCCGCCCGACGCGACCCGGTCGGACGGCGGAATGCGGGCGCGCCTCCCTTACTTCTCGCGGAAGGCCCGCCGGGCCTGATCCGTCAGCGGCTTGGTCAGGTAGGAGAACACCGTGCGATCGGCGGTGCGGATGAAGGCCTCCACCGGCATGCCGGGCATCAGCTTGGCGCCGTCGAGGCGGCCGAGCTCGTCCTTCGTGACGCCCAGCCGCACGAGGTAGTAGAAGCTGCCCGTCCGCTTGTCCTCGCTGACGTCGGCGGCGATGCGGGTGACGCGGCCGTTCAGCTCCGGCGT
Source organism: Methylobacterium sp. WL9 (assembly GCF_008040035.1). NCBI lineage: Bacteria > Pseudomonadati > Pseudomonadota > Alphaproteobacteria > Hyphomicrobiales > Methylobacteriaceae > Methylobacterium > Methylobacterium sp. WL9. The sequence continues at coordinate 95,736 of NZ_VRVE01000002.1, read as the reverse complement.
GGTGCGCTGGTCGAAGCTCGGAAAGCGCAGGCCGGCCTCCTGTCCGGTGCGCAAGCGGTCGATGTCCTGGGGCGCGACACGCACCTCGACGACGAGAGAATCCGCGGTCGGCACCACGAGCATGATCGGCTCACCCGGCGAGATCACGCCACCGCGGGTGTGCACCGCGAGTTCGTGGACATAGCCGGTCTGCGGCGAACGGATGTCGATGCGCTGCAACTGATCGAGGGCGGTGATCTTCTGCTCGGTGAGCGTCGCGGCCTTGGCGCGGATCTCTGCGAGTTCCTTGGCCACGTCGCTGCGCAGGTTCTGCTCCAGCTGGATCACCTGCAATTCGGTCTCCGAGATCTTTCCCTTGGTCTGCGCGATGTTGGCGACGAGTAGGCCGCGCTCGCCCTTGAGCCGCGAGATGTCGCGTTCCAGCGCGGTGAGGCGGGTCATCTGGATGAGGTTCTTCTTCCAGAGATCCTGCACGCCCTCGTATTCGCGGCCGATGACCGTGGATTCCTGCTCTTTCGCGGCGGATTGCTCGACGAGCCCCTTGATCTCCTCGCCGAGCTGCCCGACGCGCTCCTTCAGCTGCGATTTCTGGCCCTGCAGCGCATCGCGCCGGAAACGGAAGAGCTTTTGCTCGCCGTCGACGATCCGCGAGACCTCGGCGCCGGCGGCGGTCAGCTCGGCCGGGAAGGCCACCGCGTCGAGCCCGTCGCGCTCGGCCTCCAACCGCGCGCCCCGGGCGGCCAGCTCGAAAAGGCTCTTGCTGACGCTGTCGTAGGTGGCCCGCGCCGTGGTGGCGTCGAGGCGGATCAGCAGATCGCCGGCCTGGACGCGCGCGCCTTCCTGCACCCGCAAGTCGTCGACCACGCCGCCGGTCGGATGCTGCACCTTCTTGATGTTGGTCTCGACCACCAGGGAGCCGGTGGCGATGATGGCGCCGGAGAGTTCGGTCGCCGCCGTCCAGGCGCCGACGCCCGTCGCCACGACGATCACCGCGGCGACGCCGCCGATATGCCGCCGCAGCGAACGGCGGGTGTTCCGGGTGACGTCCACTGCGTTGCTCATGCGACTCTCGTGGGTGTCTGGCGGGTGAGCGCGCTAAGCTGCGCCAGGACCTCGTCGCGCGGGCCGTGCATCTGCACGCGGCCGTCGGCGAGCACGAGGATGCGGTCGACCGCGGTTAGCGCGCTCGGCCGATGCGCGATGACGATGGCGATGCCGCCACGCGCCCGCACCGCCTGCACCGCCGCCGACAGCGCCCGGTCGCCCTCGACGTCGAGGTTGGAGTTCGGCTCGTCGAGCACGACGAGGAACGGATCGCCGTAGAGTGCCCGCGCCAGGGCGATGCGCTGGCGCTGGCCGCCGGACAAGCCGAGGCCTCCCGCGCCGAGCAGCGCGTCGTAGCCGCCGGGCAGCCGCAGCACGACCTCGTGGACGCCCGCCGCCCGCGCGGCAGAGAGCAGCGCCTCCGGATCGGGCTCGGGATCGAAGCGGGTGATGTTCTGGGCGATGGTGCCCTCGAACATCTCGATGTCCTGCGGCAGGTAGCCGGTGGAGCGGCCGAGCGCGTCGGGATCCCATTGCGCGATGGCCGCCCCGTCGAGGCGGATGACCCCGCGGCTGGCGCGGGCGAGCCCGACGAGCGCGCGGGCGAAGGTGGACTTCCCAGAGCCGCTCGGGCCGATCACGCCGAGTGCGCTGCCGGGGGCAAGGGCGAGGTTGACGTCGTGAAGCGCTAGCGTGTCGGTGCCGGGGATCGCCACCGAAAGCGCCGTCACCCGCAGGCTCTCGCGCGGGGCGGGCAAGGGCGTCAGCGCGGCGGGTTCCTTGCGCGGCAGGAACGTGGCGAGGCGGGTCCAGGCCTGGCGCGCGGCTGCGAACGACTTCCAGTTGGCGATGGCCAGATCCACCGGCGCCAGCGCGCGGGCCGACAGGATGGTCGCGGCGAGCATCACCCCGGCCGTCGCCTCTTCCCGCACCACGAGATAGGCACCGAGGGCGAGGATGCCGGATTGCAGCACGGTGCGCATCAGCCGCGCTGAAGCGCCGAAGCCGATGGCGAGGTCGTTGCCGTAGGTCGCGACGTCGAGGTTTTTTTCCGCGCGAAGCTGCCACAGAGCGGCGATGCGGGAGCGCATTCCGAGGGCCGACAGCAGCGGCGCGGTGCGGTGCGCCATGTCGACGAAGGCGCGGCGCTCGCTCGCCGCCTTGACCGCCTCACGGGTCGGGCCGGACGAGGCCCAGTCGGTCAATATCGTCAGAATGCACAGAAAGATCGCGCCGCCCAACACCGTCAGACCGATCCAGGGGTGGAACAGGAAGCAGACGGCGACGTAGAGCGGCACCCAGGGCAAATCGAAGAAGGCCGTGAAGGCCATGCTCGACAGGAAGCCGCGCACCGTGTCGAGGTCGCGGAGCGCCTGGGGGCCTTCGTCGCTGCGCGGCATCTCGGAGCCCCGCACCAACAGCCCCCGAAAGATCCGCGAGCCGAGGCGCTCGTCGACGAGGCGGCCGAAGCGCGAGAGGATGCGCGCTCGAAACACTTCGAGCACACTCTGAACCAGGAACAGTATCAGGGCGATGCCGGCGAGCCCGACGAGCGTCGCAAGGCTTCGGCTCGGCAGCACCCGGTCGTAGACTTGGAGCATGAAGACCGGCGCCGTCAGCATCAGCAGGTTGATGAGCCCGCTGACGCCGATCACGGCGAGCAGCGCCCCCCTCCCCGCACCCACGGCAGCCCAGAATTCCCGGCGCTTGGCCAGACGCACCACGCGGTCTTCGCTCACGTCACGGTTCCGGGTTTTTGGGGGACGGGGTGCGGAGGGTCAGGTCTGGGGGTGCGAAAAAGTCCCCGCCGCGCCAGGGCGGCGGGGACCGGTCGTCACAGCCCGAGGAGGTGGAGGCCGCTCGTCGCGCCATGCGGCGTCGGATCGGCGTGATGCGCTTCCGCATGCCCGCCGAGATCGATCGCGAGCACCCCGAGATCGATGCCGGCACCGTGCGAGGCGTCCGCATCGGCCGATCCGGCGGTCGTCGTGTGGACGATGTCGAGGACATGGCCGACCAGGGCGTCCCCGCCGCCGCCGCCCGTCGCGGGGAAGGCGATGCCGTCGCCGGACAGAAGCCCGGCGCCAAGCAGGCCCGGCTGGTCGGCGCCGACGCCGATCGCGCCGACCTGAACCGTGTGCGCCGGATCGGCCGGGGGCGTGAAGATTCCGACATTCGCGACCGGCGCCGCAGTGGTCGGGCCGGCTGCCACGTCGATCAGCGGATGCGTCCCCTCCCCGCCGCCGGTCAGGCCACCGAGGATCCCCGTCAGCGGATTTCCCCCACCCGTTACTCCGCCGACGGTAGAGAGTACGGGCGCGAGCACGCCATCGAGCGGCGACCCGCCGTTACCGCCGGTCACCCCATCGAGCACCCCGGTCACCGGTGCGAGCACGCCGTCGCCACCGCCCGTGAGGCCGCCGAGCACGCCGTCGAGGGGCGTCCCCGAGCCGACGCCGCCGGACAGGAGGCCGTCGATCACGCCGGGAACGCTGCCGACGACCGCGCCGGCCGCATCCGCCACATGGCCGACGTCGGCCACGACTTGGCCGATGCCGGCCGGACCGTTCCCGCTGAGGATGTCGCCGGGGAGGTTCACCACGTCCGTGACGAGGTTGCTGCCTTCGCCGAGCGCGCCGAGACCGACCGTCGTGCCGAGGTTGATCACCTCGTGCAGCGGCACGTTCAGGATCGGGATGTCGTGGCCGAGGTTCTCGATGTTGGCGTGGATGCCGTCGATCAGCCCGTTGGCGATGTCCCCCACCGGCTGCAGGGTACCGTCGGGACCGAGCAGGTCGCCGCCGAGGGGACCACCGCCGAGAAGTGCGGTGACGGGCGCGAGTACGCCGCCACCGTCACCGGCGAGCCCGCCGAGCAGGCCATCCAGAGGCGTTCCGGAATGGCCGCCGGTCACGCCGTCGAGCAGGGACGTCACGGGCGCGAGAAGGCCGCCGCCCTCACCGGTCAGCCCGCCGAGAAGTCCGTCGAGCGGAAGGCCGGACTGGCCGCCGAGCAGGCTGCCCGGAATGTGGAGGACGTCGCCGAGCAGGCCGGTCGCCGCGCCGGTGACATGGCCGAGATCGCCGAGGATCGGCGAGAGCGCGTCGAGGCCCTGGCCGTTCAGGAGGCCGCCGGGCAGCCCGACGATGTCGGTGAGCAGGTTGCCGCCGGTGCCGAGATGACCCAGCCCCACGGTCTCGCCGAGGGCGGTGAGCCCGTGCAGCGCGTCGTTCAGGATCGGCAGGTCGTGGCCGAGCCCCTCGATGTTCGCGTGGAGATCGAGCACCACGGCGTTGGCGAGGCTCGAGACCGGTGCGAGCAGGCCATTCGGCGCGAGCAGGTTGCTCCCCGTACCGCTCCCGACGGCCGAGGCGACCAGCCCATCGGTCGCGCCGAGCGCCCCGCCGAGATCGTTCAGTAGGGGCGCCGCGGAGACCAGCCCGCCGCCGGCGGCCACCGCGGCCGGAACCGCCGTCAGGTCGGTGAGGATGTTGCCCGGTTCGCCGATATGGCCGAGGCCGACGGTCTCGCCGAGGTTGGTCAGGGCGTGAAGCGGGCCGTTCAGCGGCGCGACCTCATGGCCGAGGTTCTCCAGCGCGGCATGCGCATCGATCACCGCCTGGTTGGCGATGCCGGTCGCCGTGCCGGCGAGCCCCGCCGTCGCGCCTTCGGTCAGGGGAACGTCGAGGCCGCCCTCGATGAGCGAGGCGATAGGGCCGAGCGTGCCGAGCTGCCCGGTCGCGAGCGCCGTCGAAGACAGCAGGGCATCGGGGCCGATCAGCCATTCGAGCGAGCGCGCAGGCTGGCCGAGCACGGATAGGGGTGATGTCGACATCTGATCCTCCAAGAGTCATGGACCAACTCTGGAAGCTCGATGTTGTTTCTCTACTTGAATTTCAGAGTAAATTTTCGATTAAAATCTCGTTTTAGGCTAAAATTTGATACTTATGCTGTCTTTGTATAGTTTTCGACTGTTCCATTGGCTGAAAAGTGAATTCTATAGCCACGCAATCGGCGGGGTCGGACGCACGACCCCTCCCGGCACGGTGTCGCGCCGGGAGGGGGCTGTCGGTTGCGACGCCGGCCATCAGTTGAGGGCGGCCGCTTCCTGGGTGATGCCCGCCGCGCGCAGCGGCGAGACGACGATGCGGTCGCCGATCCGGCTGATCTCGACGGAGCGGGTCTCGGCGCCGAGGCCGCGCGGGGTCGAGAGGGTCACGCTCTGGTCGGCGGCGAGCACCGTCTCGAAGCGGACCGCCGGGGCGGCGGCGCGCGGCGCCAGGGTGACGACCACGCGAAACCCCTTGGGCTCGGCGGTGTAGTAGGCGACGCCGGAGAGCGTGCCGAGGTCGACGCTGCCGCCGGAGGCCGACTTGATCTCGGCTGCGTTCGCCGAGGCAATGCCGGTCGAGAGGGCGAGGGCGACGAGGAGGGGACGAAGGGTCATGATCGGGTCTTTCGCGGTCTGCAGGGCGAGATGCCCTTGCCTGTGACCGGGATATGCTCTGCAGTGCAGCATGTATCAAACCGATTGGATCGCTAGTGGCTATTGATCATATCGATCTGGCCCGCATCGACCTGAACCTGCTGACGGCGCTCGACGCGCTGCTCTCCGAGCGCAGCGTCACGCGGGCGGCAGCGCGCATCGGCATCGGCCAGTCGGCGATGAGCTCCGCGCTCGCGCGCCTGCGCCGGCTGTTCGACGACGAGCTGCTGACGCGCGCGCCCGAGGGCATGCGGCCGACGCCGCGGGGGCTCACGCTGGCCGAGCCGGTGCGCGCCGTGCTGCGGCAAATCCAGTTCCTCGTGCGCCACGAGGACGATTTCGACCCGCGCAGGGTGGAGCGGAGCTTCACCATCAGCCTGCCCGACAGCACGGAGATGCTGCTCGGCCCGCGCCTGCTCGCCTATCTGCGGGCCGAGGCGCCCGGCATCCGGCTGCTGCTGCGCTCGGTCGACCGCGACCGCTCCCTCGAAGAGCTCGATACCGACCGGGTCGACCTCGCCGTCGGCTTCTCGTTCGAGGGCCAGAGCCATCACAAGCGGCGGCTGCTCTATCGCGACAGCTACGTCTGCCTGTTCGAGGCCGGGCTCGTCGGCCTGACGCCGCCGATCTCGCTCGACGACTACCTGCGGTTTCCGCACGTCCTGACGAGCCTGCGCGAGACCGCCCACGGCGTCGTCGACGACGCCCTCGCCAAGATCGGCCGAACGCGGACCCTCGCCGTCACCACTCCGCGCTTCCTCGTGGTGCCGTTCCTGGTCCGCAGCGCCCCGGTGATCGCCACCATGCATGCGCGCCTCGCCACCACTTTCGCCGACGCACTCGGACTTACGGTGAGCCCGGTGCCGGTGGCCCTCGACGACGTCGCCGTCGCCATGCTCTGGCACGCCTCCTACGACAACGATCCCGCCCACCGCTGGCTGCGCCGGGTGCTGGTGCGCCTCGCAGGCGAGACGGCGGAGGCCGAACCGCTGATGGTGATGCACGGGGCGGGCTGAGGCGCGCTTCCCGGCTCCCGGAGCAGCCGCCGGATCACTCCTCGCTGCTGCCGGCCTGATCGAGCGCTTCCAGGGCGCCGGGCGATCTGGCAAAGCGCGCCCGCAATCGGGCCTCGTCCTGCTCGATGGTGTTGCACCTCAGGCGGAACCGCGCCTGCGCGATCGCAGCCCCCCGGTCCGCATCGGTCGCCTCCTCGCCGGCCCAGTGGTTGCACCCGGCCAGACGCTTCACGAAGGCCGTGATCTCGGGCGGAAGCGGCAGCGGGTTCGGGGCGATCAGATCCGGCAGGTCCTGCGCGACCGCGCGCGACGGCATGACGGCCGCCGCCATCAGAACACCCACGGCCGCAGCCGCCATCCATCGGTGAAACGCCGGAATGCCCGATCTCGTCATGTCATTTCTCCGCGGACCTCGCGTCCGCCCGATGTGAAGAGATCTGTACGCCATCGGCCCCTGCACAACTCTCCGGCATGACAGGCCGGCGATCGGGTGCCGGAAGCCGTTACCGATCGCATCGCCTTGGCGATTCTCGTGCCGACGCGCGGGTCGATGGACGGTCGGGTCGAGCGCGACGCCGTTCTGCCTAACCCCACGGCCCCGGCGCCGCCGCGCAATCTGCCGCGAGCGTATCGCAGAACAGGTCGAGCGCAGGCTGCCATGGTTCCAGCACGGCTTTGCGCTCGACAGGTCCTCCGGCCCAGGCGGCGTGCTGCCGGGCGAGTTCGGCGCAGACCTCGATCGTGGCGTTCGAGGTGACGATCGGGAATTCCCGATGCGCCTCGATGCCCGAGGCGACCACCGGCAGACCCATGGCGAGGGCCTGCCCGATCCCGAGGTTGTAGCCCTCCCACCGCGAAAAACTCGCATAGGCGTCGGCGACCGCATAAAGCTCGCCCATCTCCGCGTCCGAGACGTTCGGGAAGACCCGAAGCCCCTCGCCTTCCAGCAGGGCCACGTCCGCGGGCTCGCCCCGCCCGACGAGCGCGAAGACGCAGGCATCCTTCGCCTCCGGATGCAGCAATCCGAACTCCTGGGCGATATCGACGTAGCGGTCGACACCCTTGTAGTTCCGTTCGGAGGCCGTGAAGCGGCAGACGTTCAGGATCACGAACCGGTTCGTCAGGTTCCAGCGCGCGCGAAGCGCATCCCGGCGGGCGGCCCATTCGGCGTTCCACGCCGTCAGGTGCGTGCCGCCGTTGCGCAGGACCATGGCGTCCTGTCGGAACTGCTGCCCGTAGATCGTGCGCGAGATCGTGAAGATGCGCTTGGCGAAAGCCGCCGAGAGCCGCTTCTCGCGGTCCACGGCCTCGCGGCCGACGCGATCGGGAAACAGCTCCGGGCTCGGCTCTCCATGGTCGACGAAATACGTCGCCGGATGGGCGCCGAGCAGGCGGGCGACGCTGAAGAACGGCTGCGTATGCGCCACGACGCAATCGATGCCCTCGCTCACCGCGAAGTTTGCTGCCGCACGCGCGTCTGCGAGCGCGACGCGGCGGCAGCCCGGATACTCGGTGTCGCGCTCGGAGACGGGGCCGCCGACGGTCACCTCGAAGCCGCGGGCGCGGAGCGCCGCCGCCTGCTGCGCCAGGACCACCGGCACGCCGAACCCCTGTCCGTGGACGAGGCTCAGCATCAGCACGCGCTTCGCCCCCCGGCTTCGCCGCCACGGCCGCACGATGCGCGGCGGGAAAGCCGGGTCGTAGAGGCGGGTCAGCGACAGGTTCGGGCTGTAGGCCGGATCGTCGCGAAACATCGCGGGGACCTGGGCAATCAGGGTCGCTGCCTCCCGATAGAGGCGGTTGAGCTTGGCGCTCGAGTCGCTGTAGCCGCGCGACTTCGACTCGTGGTGGTAGAGCAGCGGTTCGGCGATGTTGACGGTGCGGTATCCGGCCTGGACGGCCGCCACGCAGAGCTTGGTGTCGTTGAAGTTCACCTCCAAACTCGGATCGAAGCCGCCGAGTTCGAGGAAGAGCTCGCGCCGCATGGCGAGGCAGGCGCCGGTGACGGCCGAGAATTCGCGGGTGACGTCCGCCGTCGCGATCGCCGTGTACGGAACGCCGGCATGGCGGTGGATGCCGACGCCGTGGACGCCGAGGATGACGCCCGCATGCTGCACGGTGTCGTCCGGATAGAGCAGCGTCGCGCCGACGGCGCCGACCTCCGGCCGGCGGGCCTGGGCCACGAGCTTCTTCAGCCAATCGGCCCGGTTCACCGTGGTGTCGTTGTTGAGGAAGACGAGGATGTCGGCGTTCGAGCGGGCCACGCCCGCATTGTTGATCGCCGAGAAATTGAACGGGCCGGGCGCCGGCACGATGACGACGCCGCGCGCCGCGATGTCCCGGAAGTATTCCGCCGTCTCGGGCTTCTCGGAGCCGTTGTCGACGACGATGATCTCGCGGCGGTCGGCTGGATAGTCGGTCTGCGCCAGGATGCTCTCGATGCAGGGCCGCAACAATTCGATGCGGTCGCGGGTCGGGATCACGATGCCGACACTGGCGAAGGCCTCGCCCGGCTCGGCGATCACCGGCTCAGCCGTCACGAAACGCGGCGTCGGCGCCGCGCCGATCCGGTGCGAGAGCACGAACGGCACCCGCGTGACGGCGGCGGGATCGAGTCGTTGCAGGAAGGCGCTCGGCAGGGTCGCGCTCGGCTGCGCCCGGGCATAGGCATCCGAGAGTGCCGCGCGGGTGCCCGCGTCGGAGCGGAAGGCGGCGGCCGGCCCGGCATAGGCGACGCGGCGCAGGTAGTCCGGCGACATCTCGGGAGTGAAATCCGGCGCCGTCCGCTCTGTCCCGGTCAGGCGGTCGTGATCTGCATAGGCGGCCGTGGCGCCATGCGCGCGAAGCCAGCGCGCGAAGGCGTCGGCGGCATGGGCCCGCAGGATCGCGTCGCCCGCGCAGAGCAGAACGGTGCTGCCGTCTGCGATCTCGCCGAGCGCGAGATCGAGCGAGATCGCACATCGGATCTGCGAGTGTCCGGAGACGCCGGTTTCGCAACGCCGCCAGAGCTCGGCGGGAAGGTCGGCGGCGGGGGCGAGCGTGGCCTGCCAGTCCGCGCCGATCTGGCCGCGCAAGGCTTCGAGGATCCGCGGCAGGCCGTCCACGGCCGCGGCGTCGAGCACGCAGAGCACCTGAACCGGCGGCAGCGGATCCCGCTCGGCCTCGGCGCGGATCGCGGCCTCGTCCTCGGGCGTGAGGGCGTCGTGAAGCTGGATCCAGCGCTGGTAGAGCGGCGCTCCGCTGCCGGCATGGCCGCGCGCGCGGCCATACAGCACGAAATGCTCGATCGGGGTCGGGAACAGCGTCCGGTAATCCGGGTAGAGTTCGGTGTAATATTCCGGATCGAAGGCCGGACCCGGCGCGCGGTTCTCGAGGCGCCCGTAGCGGATGTAGTGGTCGAACGGTTTCGACGTGGTGCGGGCGACGTCCGGGTTCTGCGCGAAGTAGAAATCCGGGTCGAACAGCCCGCTCGCCAGGATCACCGGCCGCAGGGCTTCCTCCGTCGAGGGCGTCCAGAGATAGGCCGAGTCCGGCTCGCGGCGGCGCATGGCGTGCAGGAAGGGCGGTTCGCCCGAGGCCGCGACGCCGGTCGCCCGCGCGCGGTAGGCGTCCGTGCTGAAGAGCGGGCCGGGATCCTTGCCCTCGTAGATTCCGTGCTGGCAGAAATGCGCGAGCGGGCCGGCCGGGTAGGTGCGCACGTCGGGATAGCGCCGCAGATACCAGCGCGGGGCGAACAGGCCCGACTGGCGTACCGCCGCGATCAGGACCGGGTCAAGCTTGCGATGCCAGGTGAGGCGGCGAACGATACGACGCAGTCGCATGCGATGGGACGATCCGGGTGCCGAGAGCATGATGCGGGATCGCGCCCGCGCCGACGGGTCCTCACGGGCCGCGACCCGCTCTTGGCCCGTCCGGAAGCGAGCGCTTGGTACAACGGGGCCGAGGGGCGGTCCAGCGAGGGAGGCTCGATCAGCCGGCCTGCCGGATCGCTTCGCCGAGGATCATCGCCGCCGCCACCGCGACGTTGAGCGAGCGCAGCCCCTCGCGGATCGGCACCACCACCCGCGTGTCGGCCGCCATGTGGACCGCCTCCGGTACGCCGGCAGATTCCCGGCCGACCAGGATGCAGTCGCCGTCCCGGAATGCATGCTCCGTGTAGGGCACCGCGCCCGCCGTCGTCGCCAGCACCAGCCGAATGCCGGCCTCGCGCCGCCAGTCCTCGAAGGCGGCCCAGGAGCGGTGGCGGGTGATCGCGACGTGTTCGAGATAGTCGAGCCCCGAGCGGCGCAGGTGCCGGTCCGAGACGTCGAAGCCTGCCGGCTCGATGATCTCGACGGCCACGCCGAGGCAGGCGGCCATGCGCAGCATGGTGCCGGTGTTCTGTGGGATGTCGGGCTGGTAGAGGGCGAGGCGAAGCATGGACTCATCGATCGGACGGCCATGTGGCCGTTGGCAAGCGCGAATGCACGTCGCAGCCCATGCTGTGGACGGTCCCGGCGGCGTCGGCCGGCAGGGCCACGCGACGTGTCCGGTCATGCCCGCGGCATCGCAGCGGACTTGGCTGATCGTCGAGGCGGCTTAAGTCTGGCTCTCCAACCTCAATCGGTACCCCACGCATGTTTCTCGACTGGCTCGAGCGCCGCATCGACCCGTTCGCGGCGTTCGACGACCGGCAGATGCCGCCCAAAACCGTGATGGGCTTCGTCGGCTTCTACCTGAGGCCGATCCGCTTCGCCCTGGCGATCCTGTTCGTCGCCGCCGTCTTGGCCGGCACGATCGAGGCCTCGCTCTACCTGCTGATGCGCTGGTTCATCGACCTGATGAACGGCGCCGACCGCTCCACCGTGCTCGCCGAGCACGGAACGGGGATCGGGCTGGCGCTGGCGCTGCTCCTCGTGGTGCGCCCGGTCTCGATCTGGCTGCACGAGATCTGCTCGAACCAGCTCATCGTGCCGCAGACCGCGAGCCAGATCCGTTGGCGCACGCATCTCTACACGCTCGGGCACTCGCTCTCGTACTTCCAGTCCGACTTCGCCGGGCGGCTGGCCAACCGGATCGTCCAGGTCGGGCCGGCAGTGCGCGAGCTCGCTGTCGTGTTCATCGACACGTTGCTCTACGTGGCGATCTACGCCGTCACCGCGATCGGGCTGTTCAGCTCGATTTCCCTGTGGCTCGCGCTGCCGGTCGTGGCCTGGGTCGCGGCCTATGCAGCGCTGACGACGTGGTTCGTGCCGCGCGCCCGGGAGCGCTCGCACAAGAGCGCCGAGACCCGCTCGACCCTCGTCGGCCGCGTCGTCGACAGCTACACCAACATCCTGACGGTCAAGCTCTTTGCCCGCGACCGTGAGGAGCGCGCGGCCGTGCGCGAGGCGGTCGACGCCAACACGGCGGCCTATCTCCACCAGTTCCGGCTGACCACGCTGACGACGACGCTGCTCGGGATCCTCAACAGCGTCCTCCTCGTCGCGACGGCCTCCGCCTGCTTCCTGCTCTGGCGCGACAACGCCATGACCACCGGCGAAGCCGCCGCCGGCCTGGCACTGGTCATGCGCCTCCTCGCCATGTCGGGCTGGGTGATGCAGACCGTGCGCGGCGTCTTCGAAAATGTCGGTGTGATCCAGGAGAGCATGGCCACCGTCTCACGCCCGCACGCCCTGGTCGATGTGCCGAATGCCGGCACGCTGCGGGTCTCCGGAGGCGACATCCGCTTCGAGGACGTCGACTTCCACTACGGCCGGGGCGATGCCTCGATCATCGAGAACCTGTCGTTCCGCATCCGGCCCGGCGAAAAGGTCGGACTCGTGGGCGTCAGCGGCGCGGGCAAGACCACCATCACCGCACTGCTGCTGCGCCTACACGACCTGGAGGGCGGCCGCATCCTGATCGACGGCCAAGACATCGCCGAAGTCACGCAGGATTCGTTGCGCGGCTCGATCGCGATGGTGACGCAGGACACCTCGCTGCTGCACCGCTCGATCCGAGACAACATCGCATACGGCAATCCGGAGGCGTCTCAGGCCGAGATCGAGCGGGCTGCCCGGCTCGCGCAGGCCGACACCTTCATCGGTGACCTGATCGACCACAAGGGCCGGCGCGGCTACGACGCCCAGGTCGGCGAGCGCGGCGTGAAGCTATCGGGCGGTCAGCGCCAGCGCATCGCCATCGCCCGCGTCATCCTCAAGGACGCGCCGATCCTGATCCTCGACGAGGCGACCTCGGCCCTCGACTCGCAGGTCGAGGCGGCGATCCAGGACAGCCTCGACATGCTGATGCAGGGCAAGACCGTGCTCGCCATCGCTCATCGCCTCTCGACCATCGCGGCGCTGGACCGGCTCATCGTCATCGACAAGGGCCGCATCGTCGAGGAGGGCAGCCATGCCGAGCTGATCCGCTCGGGCTGCCTCTATGCAAGGCTCTGGCAACGCCAGTCGGGGGGCTTCCTCGGAGATGGCGCCGCAGGCGCCGACGCCTCACGCAGCCTCGACACGACGGCAGCGGAGTGAGGTCGGGTTCGCCCACGGTCAGGAGCGGGCCACCGCCCCCAGCGCCGACAGGATACGCGCCCAGCTGCGCGTACCCTTGTGGAAGCTCTGCAGCTCGTACTTCTCGTTCGGCGAGTGGATCCGGTCGTCGTCGAGGCCGAAGCCGATCAGCAGGGTATCGAGGCCGAGGATGCGCTTGAAGTCGCCGACGATCGGGATCGAGCCGCCGGCCCCGACCGCGATGGCGTCGCGGCCCCATTCCTCGGTGAGCGCAGCCTGCGCGACGGCGAGCTGCGGCATGTCGAAAGGCAGCGCCAAGGCGCGCGAACCCTTGTAGCAAATCACGTCCACCTTGCAGTCGGCCGGAACGCGCTCGCGCACGAACGCCTCGAAAGTCTTCGCCAACACCTGCGGGTCCTGGTCGTCGACCAGTCGGAACGACACCTTGGCGCTCGCCTGGCCGGCGATGACCGTCTTCGTACCCTCCGCCGTATAGCCGCCGATGATGCCGTTGACGTCGCAGGCCGGGCGCGACTGGATCAGTTCGATCAGCATGCGCCCACGCTCGCCGGCCGGCTCCTTGAGGCCGATCGGCCCCAGGAACTTCTCGGCGGTGAAGTCGAGGCCCTTCCATTGCTCCAGCACCTCGGGCGGCGGCTCGCGCACCCCCTCGTAGAAGCCCGGCAACGTCACCCGGCCGTCGTCGTCGTGGAGCGCAGCGAGGATCTTCGACAGCACATGGATAGGGTTCGCCGCCGCCCCACCGAAGAAGCCCGAATGCAGGTCGCGATCGGCGCAGGTCACCGTCACCTCGAAATAGGCGAGACCGCGCAGGGACGTGGTGATCTGCGGAGTGTCGCGGTCCCACATCGCCGTGTCGCAGACGAGGGCCACGTCGGCCTTGAGCCGGTCGCGGTTCGTCTCGACCCATTCCGGCAGCCCCTGCGACCCACTCTCCTCCGCCCCCTCGATGACGATGGTGACGGCACAGGGCAGTTCGCCGGTCATGGCGAGATGCGCCCGGCAGGCCTCGATGAAGGTCATGACCTGACCCTTGTCGTCCGAAGCCCCGCGGGCGACGATCTGGCGGTGATCGCCTTCTCCGGTCAGGCGCGGCTCGAAGGGCGGGTGCGTCCACAGGTTCAGCGGGTCGACCGGCTGCACGTCGTAATGGCCGTAGAACAGAACGTGCGGCGCACCGGGCTTGGGCTTGTGCGCGTAGACCACCGGGTGGAGCGAGGTCTCCTCGACGCTGGTCTCGAAGCCGAGCGCCGTCAGCGTACCCTCCAGCCAGTGCGCGGCCCTGCGGCACTCGCCCTTGTAGGCGGAATCGGTCGAGATCGACTCGATGCGCAGGAAATCGAACAGCCGCTCCAGGGCGTTGTCGAGGTCCTTGTCGATGTCGTTCAGGATCGGATCCAGCGCGGCCATGGCCTGTCCTTCGAGAAGATTGTGCGGGTTGGGCCAGCGTTAGCCGAGCGGCGGCCGCGGCGTAACCCCGCTGCAATCCGCTGACGCGGCAGGGAACGGCGCCAGATTGGAACGGTTATCGAAACAATCCGGCGCGGCGTCCGTCCGCGCTGCATCCGTTCAATCGCCCTGCCTCTAGCCGCTACAAGTCACGTTCGCACGGCAGGCGGCGGACCCACCAATCGCAGACGCTCCGGTTCCATGGACCGGAGCAGCATCATGGAAAACGCCATGCTTATCGACAGCGGCTCATCCGGAGCCCATGCCAAGATCGGCATCACCCTCACCATCAATGGCGAGAAGCGCGAGATCGAGGTCGCGCCCTGGACGACGCTGCTCGACCTCCTGCGCGAGCGCCTCGACCTCACCGGCACCAAGAAGGGCTGCGACCATGGTCAATGCGGTGCCTGCACCGTTCTGGTGAACGGCACCCGCATCAATTCCTGCCTCGCGCTCGCCGTGATGAAGGACGGTGCCGAGATCACCACGGTCGAGGGGCTGGCCGGCATGGCCCAGCGCCAGGGCAACAACACCCTGCACCCGATCCAGGAAGCCTTCGTCGAGCATGACGCCTTCCAGTGCGGCTACTGCACGCCGGGGCAGCTCTGCTCCTCGGTCGGCCTGATGAACGAGGGCCACGCCAAGACCCGCGAGGAAATCCGCGAGGCCATGAGCGGCAACATCTGCCGCTGCGGCGCCTACACCAACATCGTCGATGCGATCGAAGACGTCATGCAGGGAGCCGCCCGATGAACCGCTTCGATTACGTTCGCCCGACCACTGTTGCCGAGGCCATTCAGGCTCTCGGCTCGGATGCGAGTGCGCGCTTCATCGCCGGGGGCACCAACCTCGTCGACCTGATGAAGTACAATGTCGAGAAGCCGGGCCGGCTCATCGACATCACCCGGCTGCCGCTCGGCGGCATTGCGGAGCATGAAGGCGGCCTGCGCATCGGCGCGCTCGTATCCAATGCCGACCTCGCCTACGACGCGCGCATCCAGACCCGCTACCCGCTGTTGTCGAGCGCGCTGCTCGCCGGGGCGTCGGCACAGTTGCGCAACGCGGCTTCGACCGGGGGCAACCTCAACCAGCGTACGCGCTGCTACTATTTCTACGACGAGGGCACGCCCTGCAACAAACGTGAGCCGGGCTCCGGCTGCCCGGCGATCGGCGGCGTGAACCGCATCCATGCGATCTTCGGGGCGAGCGAGGCCTGCATCGCCACCAACCCTTCCGACATGTGCGTAGCCTTGGCCGCCCTGGAAGCGACGGTGCAGGTGACCGGTCCCGACGGCGACCGTGCCATCGCATTCGCCGATTACCACCGCCTGCCGGGTGACGACCCGTCGAAGGACAACAGCCTCAAGCCCGGCGAGATCGTCCTCTCCGTCGACCTGCCCGCGCGAGATTACGGCCAGCATCACACTTACCTGAAGCTGCGCGACCGGCTCTCCTACGCCTTCGCGCTGGTCTCTGTGGCGGCCGCCCTCGAACTCGACGGCCGGACCATCAAGACCGCTCGCCTCGCATTGGGCGGCGTCGCGCACAAGCCGTGGCGCAACGTGGAGGCCGAGGCCCTGCTGCAAGGCAAGCCGGCGACGCGCGAAAGCTTTCAGGCCGCCGCCGACCTCATCGTGGCCGAGGCCAAGCCGCAATCCGAGAACGGTTTCAAGATCGAGCTGGCGCGGCGCGCCATCGTGCGCGGCCTCGAACAGGCCGCCGCGGGCACGCCGCAGAACCAGTCCGACAAGCGCATTCAGTAAGGATCTTTTGCCCATGGCTACGCAGATCAGCCCGGCATCCGGGCGCGACAAATTCGTCGGCAGCGCGCAAAACCGCGTCGACGGTCCCGCCAAGGTCACCGGTCTCGCCAAATACGCCGGCGAGTTCACCTCCGAGAACCTCGCGCACGGCTACGTCGTGTCGAGCGCCATCACCAAGGGCCGGATCACCGCAATCGACAGCGCGGCAGCCGAAGCCGTGCCCGGCGTGCTCAAGGTGATCACCCACGAGAACAGGCCGAGCGTCGCTGGCGAGGCTGAGGCCTACCAGGACATGGTAGCGCCGCCCGGCGCGCCCTTCCGCGCGCTCTACGACGAGACCATCGCGTTTTCCGGCCAGCCTGTGGCGCTGGTCGTGGCGGAGGATTTCGACACGGCACGCCATGCGGCCTCGCTCGTGAAGGTGTCCTACGAGGCCCAGACGCCGCACACCGACATCGCAGCGCTTCAGGATCAGTCCTACGACCCGCCGGAAAAGCGCGGGGGCATCAAGACGCCGCCGAAGCCTTGGGGCGATGCCTCCGCCGCGTTCGACGGCGCCCCGATCAAAGTGAGCGAGCAATACCGGATCGCCCACGAGCATCACAATCCAATGGAGCCCCACGCCTCGACCGTCGTCGTCGAGGATGACGGCACCTATACGGTCTACGACAAGATCCAGGGTGTCGCGAACACTCAGATGTACTTGACCAACGCCTTCGGCCTGAAGCCGGAGCAGGTGCGCTGCCTCAACCCCTATCTCGGGGGCGGCTTCGGCTGCGGTCTGCGCCCGCAATACCAGCTCTTCCTGGCGATGCTGGCCGCACAGGACCTCGGCCGCTCGGTGCGCGTCGTGCTGACCCGCGACCAGATGTGGAGCTTCACCTACCGGCCGGGTGCGATCCAGACCGTATCGCTCGGCGCTGAAAAGAACGGCGTACTTCAGTCGCTGAAGCACGATGCCCTGCACGGCACCTCGCAGTTCGAGGACTACCAGGAGAACGTCGTCAACTGGTCGGGCATCCTTTACCGCTGCGACAATGTCGAGTTGACCTATCGGTTGTCGAAGCTCGACACGGCGACGCCCGGCGACATGCGCGCCCCCGGCGCCGTCACCGGAATGTTCGCCCTCGAGACGGCGATGGACGAACTGGCCTACGCGACACGGATCGATCCGATCCAGTTGCGCATCACCAATTATACCGACACCGACCCGGTCGAGGAGAAGCCGTACGGCTCGAAGGCCTTGAAGGACTGCTTCGTGCAGGGCGCCGAGCGCTTCGGCTGGGCCAAGCGCACCCCCGAGCCGCGCTCGATGCGCGACGGAAAGGAGCTCGTCGGCTGGGGCATGGCCTGCGGGATCTGGGAGGCGCTGATGATGGAGTCGAGCGCCAAGGTCACGCTGACCGCCGACGGCCGGCTCGAAGTCGGAAACTCGACGGGAGACATCGGCACGGGCACCTACACGATCCTGACCCAGATCGCGGCCGACGCCCTCGGCCTGCCGATGGACCACGTCACGACGAAACTCGGCGACACCGACCTCGCCAAGGCCCCCGTCGCCGGCGGCTCCTGGACGGCCGCGTCGTCCGGCACGGCCGTGATGAAGGCCTGCCGAAATGTCGCCGAGCAGGCTTTCAAACTCGCCCGCGGCCTGGAGGGCTCGCCGCTGGCGAACGTTGATTTCGACCGTATCGTGTTTTCGAAGGGCCGCATCGAAGCGGCCGGCGATCCCTCACGTGGCGTGGCGCTGACCGATGTTCTGAAGGCCTCGGGCCAAGACAGGATCGAGGCGACGGAAACCGCAAACCCCGACAAGGACTTCGCCAAGAAGTACGAGGCCTACACCCACTCTGCCGTCTTCGCCGAGGTGAAGATCGACGAGGACCTCGGCATCGTTCGTGTCACCCGCATCGTTTCGGCGATCGCGGCCGGCAAGATCCTCAACACTAAGACGGCGCGCAGCCAGATCATGGGTGCAGTGGTGATGGGCATCGGCTCGGCGCTGCATGAGGAATCGATGCTCGACCACCGCCTCGGCCGGTTCATGAACCGCAACCTCGGCGAGTATCACGTGCCTTCCAACGCCGACATTCACGACATCGACGTGATCTTCGTCGAGGAAGAGGACAAGGCGAACCCATTGGGTGTGAAGGGCGTCGGCGAGATCGGCATCGTCGGCACGGCCGCCGCGATTTCGAACGCGGTGTTCCACGCCACCGGCAAGCGCATTCGCGACCTGCCGATCACGGTGGACAAGATCCTGGCGGCTTGAGCCGACCTGAACGGTGCGACCCGAACCGGCAGCCCTCGCGGCTGCCGGTTCTTTTTTGCGCAGCGACCGCTCCCGCGTTGCGGTCGCCGATCGACGCGCGGTATCGCCGGGCAATGTTGAGTCTCTCAATCGGCTGACCGGATGAACCCCCTCCTCGTCTTTTTCGGTGCCGGGATCGGTGGCGTGCTGCGCCATGGCGTGAACCTCGCCGCCATCCGGCTCGGCTCGGGCTTTCCCTGGGGCACGATGACGATCAACGTCGCCGGCTCGATCCTGATGGGCGTCGTTACCGGCTGGTTCGCCCTGCGCGGCGGCAGCATGCAGGCGCGGCTGTTCATCGCGACGGGCATACTCGGCGGCTTCACCACCTTCTCGACCTTCTCGCTCGAAGCCTTCATGCTGTTCGAGCGCGGCGAGACCGGCGGAGCGATCGCCTACATTCTCACATCCGTGATCGCCGGCATCGGCGGGCTGGCGTTCGGCCTGCTGCTGATGCGCCAGATTCTCTGACGGAAGCGGCATGGCCGAGCTCGCGCAATCCTGGCGGTTCTGGGCGCTGCTTTCGGCAGGGTTCGCGGCGCTGACCGCGATCCTGGCCAAGGTCGGCGTCACGGGCGTGGAATCCGACGTCGCGACCTTCGTGCGCACGGTGGTGATCCTCTGCCTCACCGGCGCGATCGTGCTCGCCGCCGGCCAGAGCCAGGCGCTGACGCAGATCCCCGGCCGCAGTGCGCTGTTTCTCGTGCTCTCCGGCCTTGCGACCGGCGCGTCCTGGCTCTGTTACTTCCGCGCACTTTCGCTCGGGGATGCCTCGCGCGTCGCGCCCATCGACAAGCTCAGCGTCGTCCTCGTGGCAATCTTCGGCGTGGTGATCCTCGGCGAAAAGCTCTCCGGCGTGAACTGGCTCGGCGTCGTGCTGATCGCGGCCGGCGCCGTGCTGGTGGCGTTCCGCTGATGAGACGGCCGGCCATCGTCGCCGCACTTCTCGCCAGCTGCCTTCGGGTCTACGCGGAGAGTCCGTTCGTCGATGCGGCCTCGGTCGTACCCGGCCTCACGGTGGAGATGCGCTATGCCGGCGCGCACAATTTCGTCGGCCGCCGGATCGCCGGCTACGAGGCGCCGCGCTGCTTGCTGACGCCGAAGGCCGCCCGGGCGCTGGCCGCAGCGCAGGCCGATTTGGCCAGCCGGGGCTACGGCCTCAAGGTGTTCGACTGCTACCGGCCGACCCGGGCGGTGGCCGATTTCGTCGCCTGGGCGTCCGACCCTGCCGACACCCGCATGAAGGCCGCGTTCTATCCGGCGATCGACAAGCGCGACCTGTTTCGCCTCGGCTACATCGCCGAGCGCTCCGCCCATTCCCGGGGCTCCACCGTCGATCTGACGCTGGTCCGTCTCGGCGGCAACGAGGTCGACATGGGCACACCCTTCGACTGGTTCGGCCCGGAATCCGCGCCGGGTTGGCACAAGCTCGCCCCGGCGCAATCGACGGCACGCGGCGTGCTGCGGGCGGCGATGATTCGGGCCGGTTTCCAGCCCTACGCACAGGAATGGTGGCATTTCACGCTTCGCGGCGAGCCCCATCCCGCCACGGCTTTCGACCTGCCGGTGCGCTGAGGTCGGATTGGCGAAGTCGCCAAGCCGATGCCCTGCCTCGCCTTTCGAAACCACATTGAATTCTTCTAATTCAGCACTGCCGATGCCACTGGTGTTTTTGCGCTTTTGAGTATTTCCAATGTTTTCACAATGACTTGATTACGGAGATCGCCTCGTTCACTTAAGCATCCATGTCGAAAGCCTTCAGCCAGATCGCTCTTCATCCACCCCGCAGTTTCGCGGTGTTCGCAGTGCCGAGAGCACGGCCCTGGCGGTTCGATTGGAGCAGAGTGGAGAGCGAGATGGCGCGGGCGTTCGGGGCGATCCGGGAATGCGCGAGGATCGCATGGTGGGACGGTTCGGCCATCGGCCTGCACCTGCACGGCGTCTTCGACCTGTTCGACCTCCTCGACATCCGGCCCGGTTCGGATCGGGGAGACCTGCTGTGACCGCCGGCGTCTCCACGGCCATGCGCATCGCCGAGGAGCGCGGCCGCCAGTCGTCGCTGGAGCGCGCCCTGACCTGCGCCTTCTGGCGGACCGTCCAGAACGAGCCGATGCCGGTGATGGCGGCCCTCGAAGCCGCGGCCCGCGCGCTCGGCCACCTCTACCGCCAGACCGCCGCCGCACACGGCCCCGGCGGCAGTTGTGGCTGCGGGTGGCAGCCGGACCCGGAAGCCGACCTGATCGTATTGGAAGCGATGCTCGCCGCCGCCGTCATGCAGCAGCCAGTGGAGACGCTCGCCGAGATGGAAGTGGCCGGCCGGGCTTAGGTTTCTGAGGGCGCTGAAGTTGGCGGGCGCGTAGTCGGCGCGCCGCCCGCACTCGTCGTCGCGGCAGACCAGGTCCATCACTCAAGGCAGGCTGTTCTCGATGGCTCAATGGCTGCGCACGATGGTGCGGAGGCGCTCGGCCGGCAGGGTCAGGGAGGTGATGTAGAGCCGGGTCTCGCACTCGACCGCGGCTCCGATCTCGCGGCAGCTGACCGTGGTGCTCTTGAAGCGGCCTCCCTCTGCTCGGCGACGAAGAGGTCGAGATCGGCGTGCAGCGTCCTCTGGTTGCCCTTCAGGGCGAGGACGTAGTCGGCGCATCCGTCGAGAATCTTTCGGGCGATGCCGCGTTGGCATCCCATGGCCCTCATCTTGAGCCCGTCGAAGGACGAGCGTCACGACGGCGCCCTCGATGGCGATCAGGTCACGCGCGACGATCCCGGCCGGCGGCCCGGTTCGGCAGGGCCGCGAAGAACGTCAGGAAGACAACCGCTTCGCCCAGCTTCTCGAAGGCCGCCTCGTCGCAACTCACGCCCGTGTCCTCATCCCGATCAGAGGATCACGACAGGTTCAGTATCTCACCCCGATGTCACGCACACGTTCACCCGATTGCCCTGGCGCTCGTACAAGCCTGGATTGCAAAGGGGGCAACTTGCCCATCGAGCAGTCGCAGGACCCTCACGGACCGCAAAGCGCGACACGACGGCCTGACGGCGTGTCGCGGACGACTGATCGGCTCCGCCCCATTCTCGACCGACAATCGCGCCACCTCCCCCGGTAGTGGCCGGCGCTGATTTGGAATGCCGGTTGCAACAGGCTTGGCGCGAGACGGAGCGTCCTCGCGCCCTTCGATCCCGAGGACATGATGAGACAGACCAAGACCAAGCTGCTCGCACTGACGCTCGCTCTGCTCGCGTGCGGAGCGGGCGCGTCGCATGCTGCGGATTATGCGGTTGGCCCGCTCACGATCGCCCATCCCTGGGCGCCGGCGACGCCCGAGGGCGCCAAGGCCGCGCCCGGCTACTTCACGGTGACCAATGCCGGCCGCGAGGCCGATCGCCTGATCAGCGGCTCGTTCGTCGATGCCGGTCACGTCGAGATCGTCAGCGGCGGCGGCAAGGCGACCCAGGCGATCGCTGGCGGGCTCGTCATCGCTCCGGGCGAGACGATCACGCTCTCGCCGACCGGCCCGCACCTGATGTTCACCGGACTGATCGGCCCTCTCGAACAGGGCAACTCGGCGCAAAGCATCCTGCGCTTCGAGAAGGCCGGCCCGGTCGTGCTCGAATTCGCGATCGAGGGCGCTGCCCGCAAGCCCGCATCGGGCAAGGGCGCGCACCACGGGCACTGAGGCGCCGCCCTTGCCAAGGCCCGCATCGCGGTCCATCCCACGCCCGGGATGCGGGCAGCCCTTTCGGGCACATCATCCTGCCGATCGTGCACCGCGATGCCTGGGGATGATCATACGTGGCGCCTGAACCTTCGACCGCCCCGGCGCTACCCAAGGCGCGGACCGGCATTTCCGGCTTCGACGACGTCACCTACGGAGGCCTGCCCGAGGGCCGGCCCTCCCTCGTCTGCGGCGCTGCCGGCTGCGGCAAGACGCTCTTCGCGATCACCTTCCTCGTCAACGGTGCGACGCTGTTCGACGAGCCCGGCGTCTTCATGAGTTTCGAGGAGCGCGCCGAGGACCTTGCCGCCAACGTCGCGTCCCTCGGCTACGATCTCGACAAGCTGGTTTCGGACAGGAAGATCGCCATCGACCATGTCCGGGTCGAGCGCGGCGAGATCGAGGAATCCGGCGAATACGACCTCGACGGCCTGTTCATCCGGCTGGCCTACGCGGTGGAGTCGATCGGCGCCAAGCGCGTGGTGCTCGACACCATCGAGACACTGTTCGCGGGCCTCACCGACGCCGCCGTGCTGCGCTCGGAACTGCGCCGCCTGTTCGGCTGGCTCAAGGAACGCGAGCTGACGGCCGTCATCACCGGCGAGCGCGGCGACGGCCACCTCACCCGGCAGGGGCTGGAGGAATACGTCTCCGACTGCGTGATCCTGCTCGACAACCGCGTCGAGGACCAGATCACCACGCGGCGCCTGCGGGTCGTAAAGTATCGCGGCTCGGCGCACGGCACCAACGAATACCCGTTCCTGATCGACGAGCAGGGCATCAGCGTCCTGCCGGTCACCTCCGCCGACCTCGATTACGGCGCTTCGAGCGACGTCCTTTCGTCGGGTATCGACGGGCTCGACGCGATGCTCGCCCCGGGCGGATTCTTCCGTGGATCGAGCATCCTGATCTCCGGGGTCGCCGGCACCGGGAAGACGACGATCTCCTCGCACCTGCTCGACGCGGCCTGCCGGCGCGGCGAGCGCTGCATGGCCTTCGTCTTCGAGGAGAGCGGCGCCCAGATCTGCCGCAACGCCCGCTCGGTCGGCCTGGACCTGCAGCCACACATCGATTCGGGACTGTTGCGCTTCGAGGCGGCGCGGCCGTCGCTCTACGGGCTGGAAATGCACCTCGCCCGGATGAACCGGGATATCCAGACGTTCGAGCCTACGATCGTGGCGATCGATCCGGTCTCGGCGTTGCGCGGCCCGGTCACCGAGCTGCAGGCGACGCTGCTGCGCATGGTCGACATGCTCAAGAGCCGCGGCATCACAGCAGTGTTCACCAGCCTGCGCACGGACGGCACCTTCGACCAAGCCGGCGATCTCGGCCTGTCCTCGATGATGGATGCCTGGATCAAGCTGCAGGACGTCGACGCCAACGGCGAGCGCACCCGCACGCTCTACGTCATCAAGGCGCGCGGCATGAGCCATTCCAACCAAGTCCGCGAGTTCCAGATGTCGGCCTCCGGCGTACGGCTCGTCGACGCCTATGTCGGACCGGCCGGCGTCCTCACCGGCACCGCCCGCGTCGTGCAGGAGGCCGAGGAGCAGGCCGCCCTGCTGCGTCGCCGCCAGGATTCGGAACGCCGCCGCCGCGAAGTCCTGCGCCGGCGCCAAAGTCTCGAGCGCCAGATTGCGGAACTGCGCGCGAGCCTCGACCTTGCCGACGAGGAGGAGCAGGTGATCCTCTCCGAGGACGAGCTGCGCGAGTCCCTGCTGAATCAGGAACGCACCACGATCGCCGGACGACGGGGGGCCGCGGAATGACCGAGACCATCGCGACCAAGACCGATCCCGACGCGGACGCCGATCTCGAGCCCGGCCATTACCATTTGCGCCTCTACGTCGCCGGACAGACCATCAAATCCGTCACCGCGCTGGCGAACCTCAAGCGCGTCTGCGAGGAGCATCTTTCGGGCCGCTACGAGATCGAGGTGATCGACCTGCTGAAGAGCCCGCAGCTCGCCGCCGGCGACCAGATCCTGGCGATCCCGACCCTGGTGCGGCGCTTGCCCGAACCGCTCAAGCGGATCATCGGCGACCTCTCAAACACCGACAAGGTGCTCGTTGGCCTCGATATCCGCCCCAAGGCGACGTCTTGAGCGGCGACGGGCCCGATCCGGCCCGCTACCGCCTCCGGCTGTTCATCGCCGGATCGGCGCCGCGCTCGCGCCGCACGGTGGAGAACCTGCGCCGGATCTGTACGGCGCATCTCGCCGACCGCTTCGATCTCGAAGTCGTCGACATCTACCAGCAACCGGAGATCGCCAGGGCCGACCGTATCGTCGCCGCGCCGACCCTCCTGAAGCTTGCGCCGCTGCCGACGCGCCAGATCATCGGCGATCTTTCCGACGAGGCCCGCGTGCTGCGCGGCCTCGGCCTTCCCTCCGCAGGCGAACTCTAAGATGAGCTCGGCTCCTGATTCCGTGGCGGATAAGACGGCGGCCGAGGCCGATCGCGCCCGCATCCGCGAACTGGAGGCCCGGCTCGAGGAGAGCGAGGAGACGCTGGCCGCGATCCGGCGTGGCGACTTCGATGCCGTCGTGGTGCAGGGGCCGGACGACCAGCAGCGCGTCTATACCCTGGAGAGCGCCGACCGGCCCTACCGCGTCCTGATCGAACAGATCCAGGAGGGCGCGCTTACGCTCTCGGCCGACGGCCTGATCCTGTACTGCAACCGCCGGATGACGGAGATGTTGGGGCTGCGCCAGGAGCGCCTGATCGGGCAGCCCTTCCACAGCTTCGTTGCCGCGGATGACGGTCCGACCCTGAAGCGGCTCCTGCGTGAGGCTGCCGACGGCAGCGCGCGGGCAGAACTCTGCCTGCAGGCCATCGGCGGCACCAACCTGCCGGCCAACGTCTCGCTCAGCCAGCTCGAGCGTGACGACACCGCGCCGCTGCTTTGCGGCGTCGTCACGGACCTGACCCAGCAGAAGCTGCATCTCCACGAGCTCGCGGAGGCGAATGCCCGCCTTCGTGCCCAGAGTGAGGAGCGCGAGCAGATCGAGGACGCCCTGCGGCAAGCACAGAAGATGGAGGCGGTGGGCCAGCTCACCGGCGGCATCGCCCACGACTTCAACAACCTTCTGACCATCATCAAGTCGTCGACGGACCTGTTGCGCCGTCCCGACCTCGCGCCCGAGCGACACCGCCGCTACGTCGACGCCATCGCCGATACCGTGGAACGCGCCGCCCGGCTCACCGGGCAGCTTCTCGCCTTTGCCCGGCGGCAATCGCTCAAGCCCGAAACCTTCGACGTCAACGATCGTGTCCACCGCATCATCGAGATGCTCGGGACGATCGTCGGTGCTCGCATTCGGATTGAGCGGGCCCTGCACGCGGTGCCCTGCTGCATCGAGGCCGATGTCAGCCAGTTCGAGACGGCCCTGGTCAATCTCGCCGTCAACGCACGCGACGCCATGGAGGGCGAAGGCGTACTAAGGCTCCGGGTCTTCTGCGGGGCGAAGATGCCGGCGCAGGCCGGACAGCAGGCCGAGGCGAAACCGTTCGTCGCAGTAGCCGTGACCGATACCGGCTGCGGCATCCCGCCGGATAGGATTGGACGGATCTTCGAGCCGTTCTTCACCACCAAGGAGGTCGGCAAGGGCACGGGGCTCGGTCTCTCTCAGGTTTTCGGATTCGCCAAGCAGTCCGGCGGCACCGTCGGTGTCGAGAGCGCGCTCGGCAAGGGTTCGACCTTTACGCTCTACCTGCCGCAGGTCGAGCCGGGCACCGGCCCGGAACAAGCGGCGCCCTCGACTCGCGGCATCCAGCGCGACAGCGGCGGCGGCCGACGGGTTTTGGTGGTCGAGGACAACGCCGATGTCGGCGCGTTCTCGACGCAATTGCTGCAGGATCTCGGCTACGCCACGACCTGGGCCGCCCGCGCCTCGGATGCGCTGCTGCTTCTCGTCGAGGACGCCTCGCAGTTCGACGTCGTGTTCTCCGACGTCGTGATGCCCGGCATGAACGGCGTGGAGATGGCCCGCGAGATCCGCCGGCTCTACCCGACCCTGCCGGTCGTCCTCACCAGCGGCTACAGCCATATCCTCGTAGAGGAAGGACCGCAGGGCTTCGAACTGCTGCGCAAGCCTTACGCGGTCGAGGATCTTTCCAGGGTGTTGCGGAAGATCACACGGCAGCACGGCAGCTGATCGGCCACCGGCGTTTCATGTCGATGCGAACATCCAAGATGTTCAGCCGTCATTGCCTGCACGCGCCGTGCGCACCGTTCCCCGGCTGGCGACGCTCGGCAATGCGTCCTGGCCATTGCCCGGCACGACGACGACGCGGGCGATCTGGCCGTTGAGATAAGCCTGCAGGAACCTGTTGTAGTCGCGAAACGAGATGCAGCCGTTCGAGGCGCCGTTCGGGCCCAGCATGTAGGTGTGGGCCAGGAGGCCCGCCCGGCCGTAGATCGAGGCCGCGCCGCCGACGGGGTTGAGGCGGATGGCACGCACGCCGTGAAAGAGCGCCTCGCGCTCGGTGAGGTCGTAGACGCCTGGCGGCGTCGCACCGCGCATCTTGGTCGCAACGGAGCGCGGATCGTCCATGCTCTCGCCAAGGCCGGAATGGGCCTCGAGTTTCTCGCCATTGGGCAGCGTCACGGTGCGGGCGCTGATGTCGTAGACGGCGACGCCGCCGCCCGAGGGTGGGACCGGCGCCGGAGCGACCTGCCGCGGAATCGCCGAGGCGGCCGGCGGCTGTTCCAGCGCGGCATAGGCGAGCACGGGGCTCGTCGGCGCCGGTGCGACGCCGAACAGCTTGTCGAAGAAGGAGCGCGTATCCTCCACCGGTGCCTGCGGCACGGCGGCGGCGACGCGGCGCGAGGCCCGGTTGCTCCGAGAGAATTGCAGCGGATTCGGGCCACGCAGTTCGGGCGGCCGCGGGACCGGCAGCGGCACGGTCTGAGCGAGCCGATCACCCGACTCGGCTTCCGGTTCGGCCGACGTCGCCTGCTCCTGCCGGGCGAACGGAGTGGTTGTCTCGATGGCCGCCACGATATCGGAGGGAGCGGCCGGCGAAGCTGGGACGGCCTCCACGGGCGTCGCAGGGGACGGCGACAGCGACGCGAGGAGGGCGCCGCGCAAGGTGTTGATGGCGTCGTAGTCGAGGGCCGGTCCGGGCTGTGCTGCCTCGGCAACGGCCTCGGAGACCGAATCGCGGTGACCGCCGACAGCTGCGATTCGGGCCGAGTACGAGAGTCCGCCGACGATGCCCAGGCCCGTGACCGCGACCAGAACTCCTCTCAACAGGGCCGGACCACGGCGGCGGAGTTGGAGAAGGCGGGGGGCGTGGCCGTCCGGCGGGGCTGCAGCGTGTTCCATGCGGTCAGTCGGCCCCTCGTCGCCTTGCGGATGCTTGCCCCGCCTTGATCGCGTCGGGCCGATAGCATTCGCCGTGCATCAGACAGCCGGGCCCGCCCGGCTTTTATGGGGCGACAGCATGGTGAATCTGGGCCGAAGCGGGGCGGTTCGCGTCCGGATCGGCACGAGAGCATCGCCACTTGGTGAGGACGGATGCGGACCGGGCATCGTTCGGGCCGCCAACGGTCCTGCGACGAACGGACATGCGCGTTGTCGGGTGACCGGCTGCCTGTTAGAGCGGCGCCGGCAAACCCTGCCGAGACGCCCGCGACCGGTCCTGGTGTTCAACCGCTTCCTCCCTCCCGAAACGCGCTACGCGCGGCGCATGGCGCGCATCGCGAAGTTCGAGCGGCCGATCGTCGGAACGCTCTCGCGGGCCGGGGCCTGGGCGAACATGCTGCTCGTCGACCACGGTGTGTTCCGGCTCGCCTATCTCAACCGGCACCGCGTCGGCAGCGGGATCATCTGGCGATCGGCCCAGCCCAGCCCGCACCAACTCGCCTGGTTCAAGCGGCAGGGCGTGCGCAGCGTGATCTCGCTGCGCGGTGGGCGCGAGCATGGCTCCTGGCCTCTTCAACGCGAGGCCTGCGAGCGCCAGGGCCTCAAGCTCGTCGAGTTCGTGCTGCGCTCGCGGGAGGCTCCGGCCAAGGAGACCATCCTCGCGGCCAAGGACTTTTTCGCGGGCGTCGAGTATCCCGCCGTGATGCACTGCAAGTCCGGCGCGGACCGGGCCGGACTTGGCGCCGCATTGTTCCTGATCCTGCATGAGGGCGTCTCCGTGCGGGAAGCGGCGGCGCAGCTCTCGCCGCGCTACGGCCATTTCCGCTTCGCCAAGACCGGCATCCTCGACGCCTTCTTCGCTACCTACCTGCGCGAGGGCGAGGCGCGCGGCCGAAGTTTCCTCGACTGGGTCGAGCACGACTATGATCCCGAGGCGCTCAAGCGCGATTTCCGGCCGGGCTTCTGGTCGGATCTCGTGGTCGACCGCGTCATCAAGCGCGAATAGGCGCGGCGTGGCTCTCTTGGAGACCGGCAGGCGGGCGCTGCGTCGTGGCCGCGCCCTCCTGCCCTGGACCACCGTCGTCGCGCGAAACGCTTCGGCCGGGCGGACCGGGCCGCGGATCGCAGTGATCGGCAATTGCCAGGCCCGCGGCGTCGCACGCTCGCTGACCGTGCTGCTGCCGAATGCCCGCGTCGACCTGATGCCGATCGGTACGCTCGGCAAGGGTCGGCGCAGCCTGAGTGCCTTCGCCGAGAGTTTGAGGGCCTACGACCACGTCTTTTCACAGCCCTTCCTGACGGGACGCTTTCGCGACGGCGGCTCCGCAGAACTCGTCGAACTGCTGCCGCAGGCACGGCTGTTTCCGGCAATCGTGTTTCCGGCCTTTCATCCCGACATGGTCTATGTCGGCGATCTCGGCTCGGGGGCGGAGGCGGCCCTCGTCCCCTCCCCGCTCCACACTTACCACTCGGCCATCACCCTGTTCGGATACCTGCGCGGCGTATCCGCCGCGCGCATCGTCCGGCTGTTTCGCGAACAGACCTTCGCCGCCCTCGGCTATCTCGATGGCTGGCAACTGTCTGCCGAGGACCTGGCACGATCGAGCCGAGCCGTCGGCGTCGACCTTACGCCGGAGATCCTGCGCTGGTCGCGCAGGGGCGCGTTCATGCATGCGATCAACCATCCGAAGCTGTTCGTGCTGGCGGATCTCGCAGCGCGACTCGCGCGCGACGCCGATCTCGCCCCCGCCGATCTGTCCGTCGACGCCTATCTGGTCGACGACCTGCTCGACGACGTGATCTGGCCGATCTATCCGCCGATCGCCGACGTGTATGGACTGGCCGGCTCCTACACGTTCAAGCAGCGTACGGCGCCCGGTGCGGCCCCGTCGATGCTGGATCTGCAGACCTTCATCGCAGGGAGCCTCGCGCTCTACGACACGATGCCGAAGACGCGGCTGACCTGCCACCGGACCGAGCACTGGTCCAGTGCGCCTGAGATTCGAGCCCTATTCGACGCCGCCTGACGCTAGAGCAGGCTGCGAAAAAGTGGCGACGGTTTTTCGCGCGAAGCCTGCTCTAAACTTTTGAATCGATCATGCCTCGGGTTCAGCGCCCTTGTCTCCAGCCCGCTCGGCGAGGCGCGCCAGCGTGGTGAGTTCCCGGAACCAAGTGCGCACGGGCTTCGCCGGCGTTCCGCCCCAGCGCGATCCCGGCGGAACGTCGCGGTTGACGTTGGACGACCCGGCGATCTGCGAGCCCATACCGATGCGCACGTGGCCGACCACGCCGACCTGCCCGCCGAGCACCACGTAATCTTCCAGCGTCGTCGATCCGGAAATGCCGACACCGGAGACGATCACACAATGCCGCCCGATCACCACGTTGTGGGCGATCTGGACGAGATTATCGATCTTGGTGCCCTCGCCGATCACGGTGTCGCGGCTCGCACCGCGGTCGATCGTGGTGTTGGCACCGATCTCGACGTCGTCCTGGATGATGACCCGGCCGATCTGCGGCACCTTGAGATGGCCGGCCGCGCCCATGGCGAAGCCGAAGCCGTCCTGGCCGATCCGAACGCCGTGATGGATGATGACGCGGTTTCCGACGAGCGCATTCGTCAAGGTCGCGCCCGCGCCGACGGACGAGTCCCGCCCGATGCAGACGTTCGGACCGACGGCTGCCCCAGGTCCGATCACGCTGCCCGATCCGATCTCGGCACCCGGTCCGATCACGGCGCCCGGATCGACGCGTACGCCGTCTTCGAGGCGTGCCTCGGGATGGACATGCGCACCCAGAGAGACGCCAGCCGATCCGAACAGCGACCCCGGCCGCAGCGCGTCGGGATGGAGTCGTCCGAGGAGCGCCGCATAGACGCGGTAAGGGTCGCGCACGACGAGCGCGACGGTTCCGGCAGGGACGCGTGCCGAGAAACGCTTCGAGACCAGACAGACCCTGGCCCGGGTCTGCGCCAGCGCATCGCCGTATTTGGCATTGTCCATATAGGCGAGATCGTCCGGCCCAGCGCTTTCGAGCGGGGCCGCTCCGGTGACGATTGCGGCAGGGTCGGCGCCTTCGGGTAACGGGATCCCGGCGGCCTCGGCGATGTCGGCGAGGCTCAGCGTGCCGTTGGTCGTGAAGAAGGCGCGGTCCGACATCAGGCGATCACGGTGGTTGCTGCGGTCATCCGGTCCAAGACCATGGAACGGCAGGAATTCCAACAACCAGGAGCATTTTCGAGCGACGTCGCTTCCGCTCTACCGTGAGGGAATGCGGGTCCGCCAGAAACGACGAAGCCCGGAAACGACTGGCGTTTCCGGGCTTCTGC
The DNA here is from genome assembly GCF_008040035.1 of Methylobacterium sp. WL9. Lineage (NCBI taxonomy): Bacteria > Pseudomonadati > Pseudomonadota > Alphaproteobacteria > Hyphomicrobiales > Methylobacteriaceae > Methylobacterium > Methylobacterium sp. WL9. Next base: position 64,755 of record NZ_VRVE01000002.1, on the reverse strand, counting down.
AGAGATTGCCGCCGCCCGGAGACCGGGCGGTGCGTCGTTGAGATCAGAAGCGCGAACCACCCGAAAAGCGGAAGGCCTGGATCTGGTCTTTGCCGACGCGGCCGAAGGCCGTCTGAACGCCCTCGTCCTTGCTGAGCGCGTAGGCGTAGTCGAAGCGGATCGGTCCGAGCGGCGAGTTCCAGAGAATCGAGGCGCCGACCGAAGAGCGGATCGTGGGCTTGTCGCGCACGTTCACGCATTCCGGCTCGACCCTGATCGCGCCGGTACCGATGCTGGTGAAGTTGCAGCGGCCGCCGGGGCCGATGCCGTTGATGAGGGCGTCGCCGTTGACGTTGAACTGCGTCTGACCGCTGTAGCCGAACAGGGTACCGGCATCGGCGAACACGGCGCCCTTCAGGCCGAGATCCTTCGGGATGAAGGGGATCGGGAACTGAACTTCGAGGGTGCCGCCGAAATAGGTGGTGCCGCCGATGGCGTTCGAGCGGGCGTCGGTCGTTCCGACGTCACGCGGGCCGATACCGTTCGGGGCGAAGCCGCGAACGAGCGACGGGCCGAGGAAGAACTGGTCGGTGATGCGGAGCGGCTCGTCGTTGAGGGCCGAGATGTGACCGCCCTGGATACGGACGAAGCCGACGACGTCCTCGTAGAGTTCCTTGTAGTAACGGGCATCACCCGTGACGCGGAAGAACTTCGAGTCGCCGCCGAGACCGGCGATGTCGGGCTTGATCTCGCCGTAGAAGCCGTTGGTGGGCCGGGCGATGTTGTCCAGCGTCGAATAGGCGAGCGTCGCACCGACGAGCGAGGTCAGCGTGTTACCCTGAGAGCCCTTTAGAGCGATCGAAGCCTCGCCGTCATAGGCGCAGTTCGGATATAGCGGCGGTCCGTTAGCGGAACCGGCAGTGATAGGTTGCCCATCCTGCCCCAGCGTGTAGCCCGGAATCGGGATCGAGCAGTCGTTGTAGGGCCGCTTGATCGTGTTCGGGACCGTCAGCTCGGTGTTGTACAGCGAGTAACGGAACGTCACGCCGAGTTCCTGCGTGATCGGCAGGCCGATGCGGAGCTGGCCGCCATAGACCGTGGTCTCGTAGCGCGAGAACCGGGTCAGGTCTGAATACTTGTAGAAGGCATCGAAGCCGGCCGCGAGGCGGTAGCCGAGGAAGTACGGCTCGGTGAACGAGAAGTCGACGCCCTTGGCGTACTGGCCGCCGGTGCCGGCGATGCGCACGTACTGGCCGCGGCCGAGGAAGTTCGACTCCGAGACCGAGACTTCGCCGATGATGCCGTCCTGGGTCGAGTAACCGCCCGAGACCGAGAACGACCCCGTGGGCTGATCCTCGACGTCGATGTTCACGACGACACGGTCGGGGGCCGAACCGGGCTCGTTGGAGAAGCGCACCTTCTTGAAGAAGCCGAGCCCGTTCAGCCGGCGCTCGGCACGGTCGACCAGCACCCGGTTGTAGGCGTCGCCCTCGCCGAGATCGAGCTCGCGGCGGATGACGTAGTCCCGCGTGCGGGTGTTGCCACGCACGTTGATGCGCTCGATGTAGACGCGCGGGCCGTCCTCGACGACGAAGCCGAGCGCCACCTGATGGGTGTTGCGATCGCGTTGGCCGGTGGGGCGGACCTGGGCGAAGGGATAGCCCTGGCGGTTGACCTCAGTGGTAACGCCCGAGAGCGTCTTCTCGACGTTCTCGGCATTGTAGACGTCGCCGACCTGGGCGCGGATCTCGCCGTCGAGGGCGCCCTGGTCGACGCCGGGCACGCGGCTGTCCACCGAGACGGCGCCGACGGTGTACTGCTCGCCCTCTTCGACCGTCACCGTGACGACCCAGCCGGCCTCGCCGTCACCGTCGACGTAGCGGGCATCGGCCGAGACGACGCGGAAGTCGGCGTAGCCGTTGCGGAGGTAGTAGCGGCGGACGATCTCGAGATCGGAGGCGATGCGATCGGGATCGTAGACGTCGGAGGTCTTGATGAAGCTCAGGAAGTTCATCTCGGAGGTGGTCATCAGACCCTTGAGGGTCGATTCCGAGTAGACGTTGTTGTTCACGAACGCGATCTGGCGCACGCCGGTCTTGTCGCCCTCGTCGACCTGGAACACCACGTCGGTGCGGCCGTTCGGAAGATCGACCAGACGGTAGGTCACCTTCGCGCCGCCGCGGCCCGAGCGGCGGTAGGTCTCGCGGATGCGCTCGACGTCGGCGGCGATCACGGCGTTGCTGAGCGCACCGCGGTCCTTCGACTCGACGACGCCCTGGAGCGTCGCCTTCTCGAGCTTCTTGTTACCCTCGAAGACCACGCGGCCGATGATGTTGTTCTCACGCACACGAACAACGGTGGTCCCACCGCGCGCAGAAACCTGGACATCGGAAAACAGGCCGGTGGAGAGCAGGTTTCGCCGCGCCTCCTCGGGCGACCCGGAGGCCGTCCCGGTCACGTAGGAGCGGATGGTATCCGATTCGACCCGGCGGTTGCCTTCGACGACGATCTGCTGCGCGAATGCCGCGCCGCTCAGAACGACGCCGACAGCTGCGGTGGCGATCAGTCCGATGGTCCGCTCCGCCGACTTGCGCCGGCGCTTCCCCGTCATCGAGATCATGTATTCGCCCGTCTCTTTATTATCAGTACGGGTTCGCACCCGCAGACGTCCGCTTTTGCAGCGTAACGCCTTCTGGTCCCAGCCACGCTTCTATCGGGATTCCGAAGCGAAGCAACGGCTACAGGGACGACCCAAAGGGATTTTGGCGGGTCGTGGCCTTCGGGCAACTTAACGATGCAGGGGAGTTCCGCACGATTTCACGACAGGGTGAACGCCCCGTAAACATCGGAAGCGCCGAGGCTTTTTCGAAAAGCCTCGGCGCTTCTTCAGGGTTCGTGAACGGTTGGTTTTTGGACTTTTTCATGGCGGGCAAGCCGATAACGCCAAGCCCGCCGGTCCTGCACTCCCGGCTCAGGTCCCGCGGGGACTCCAGGATGCGACCGCATTGAAAATGTCGTTCTTGGTCGCGAACAGCATCAGCATCAGAACCAGCGCGAGGCCGATGCGGAAGCCGATTTCCTGCACGCGCTCGCTCAGCGGACGGCCGCGGATCGCCTCGCAGGCATAGAACAGCAGGTGACCGCCATCGAGGAGCGGGATCGGAAAGAGGTTGAGCAGGCCGATCGAGACCGACAGGAACGCGATCCAGTTGATGATGCCGCCGACACCGCCGACCCGGGCGACCTCGCCGGAGACCCGCGCGATGCCGATGGGACCGGAGAGCTGGTCGACCGATTCCCGTCCCGTGACGAGCTTGCCGAGGAAGTTGATGGTGCGCTCGACGATGAAATAGGTTTCCTGCGAGCCGAACGCGAGCGAATCGAGCGGCCCGTAACGGACCACCTTGCCCTCGTTGCCCTTCGGACCCTGGATGCCGAGGCGGCCGAGGCGATGGCGGCCGAACGGCGTCGTCTCCTCGTAGACTTCCGGCTTGGCGGTGAGCCGAGTCTCGGCGCCGGCGCGCTCGACGGTGAAGACGAGATTCGAATCGGCGTTGGTCGAGACGATCCGCTGCATCCCGTTGAATGTGCCGACCAACTTACCGTCGATCGCCTTGATGACGTCGCCGGGCTCGAAGCCGGCGCGCGCGGCGGCGCTGTTCGGCATCACCGCGTCGACGCGTGGCGGGATTTCGTAGCGGCCGGCAATCCAGATCGCGCTGCTGTAGACGGCGATTGCCAGGATGAAGTTGGCGATCGGCCCGGCCGCGACGATGGCGGCACGCTTGGCGACGGACTGGGTCGGGAAGCTGATGGCCCGCTCGTGCGGATCCATCTTCGCGATGGCTTCCGGGTCCGGCACGCTGGCGCCGTTGGCGTCGCCGACGAACTTGACGTAGCCACCGAGTGGGATGGCGCAGAGCTTCCAGCGGGTGCCGTGCCGGTCGTTGAAGCCGACGATTTCCGGCCCGAAACCGATCGAGAAGGCATGGACGCCGACGCCGCACCAGCGTCCGACCAGAAAGTGGCCCATCTCGTGGACGAAGACCACGATCGTGAGCACGACGAGAAAGGTGAGGAGCGCGCTGAAGAAGCCCGCCGCCGTGCCGCTCATGGCGGTCAGAAATTCCATCGTTCCATCCCCTCGCCGCGGCTTTCGTGATCCGGTCGGCACACGGATGCAAGTGCGGCGGCAATCCCGGATCGTCGCACGGCCCGCACCCGTTCGCGAGCCCCCATCCCGGCAGTTGCTCGCTTTCCCCGCTGTCCCCGATATCCGTCAGCCGGCGGCGCGGGTCTCGGCCAGACTCTCCGTCGACCAGGTCCGTACCTCGGCATCGATCGCCAGTGCCTCGTCGATGTCGCCCGGGGCGGTGCGGAAGGCAGGCGCGAAATGCTCGCAGGCCCGCTCGACCAGTGCGGCAATTCCGTAGAAGGAAATCTCGCCGCGGATGAAGGCTGCGACTGCGATCTCATTGGCAGCATTCATGACCGTCGGCGCGGCGCCGCCCTCGGCCAGGGCCGCGCGGGCGATCCGGAGGCAGGGAAAGCGCTCCTCGTCGGCCGGTTCGAAGGTCAGGCTGCCGGTGGCGGCGAGATCGAGACCCCGGCCGCGGGCGATCGACAGGCGGTCGCCGAGGCCGAGGCAATGCGCGATCGGGACGCGCATGTCCGGCATGGCGAGGCCGGCCGTCACCGCGCCGTCGCGCCAGGTGATGAGGCCGTGCACAATCGATTGCGGGTGGACGATGACGTCGAGGCGGTCGTGCCCGATGGCGAACAGGTGATGCGCCTCGATCAGTTCGAGGCCCTTGTTCATCAGCGAGGCCGAATCGATGTTGATCTTCATCCCCATCGACCAGGTCGGATGCTTGGCGGCCTCGGCGGCACTCGCCGCCTGGATGCGCTCCCGCGTCCAGGTCCGGAACGGGCCGCCGGACGCCGTGATCGTCATCTTGGCCACATCCGAGACCGGGCCGCCGCCCAGCGCCTGAGCCAGGGCATTGTGCTCGGAATCCACGGGCAACAACAAAGAGTTGTAGCGCTTGGCGTCGCGCATGAAGGCGTCGCCGGCACAGACCAGGCTCTCCTTGTTGGCGAGGGCGATGGTGCGCCCGAGGCGAAGCGCGGCGTGCGTCGGCTTCAGGCCGGCCGCACCGCTCACCGCCGCCACGACGATGTCGGCGTCGCGCGAGACCGCCTCCAGCACCGCGCTCTCGCCGGCACCGTTGGGGATGCCGGAGCCCGAGAGCGCCTCGGCCAGGGCAGGCCCGGCGCTGTCGTCGGCCAGGGCGGCGAAGGAGGCGTTCGTCTCTCGCGCGAGCTTGGCCAGGGACGCGGCATCGCGGCCGCCGACCAGGGAGCCGACGCGGAAGCGGTCCGTATGCTGCGCGAGCAGGTCGGTGGTGGAGGCGCCGATCGAGCCGGTGGCGCCGAGGATGGAGACGGTGAGCACGATTCTTCCCCTCAGGCCGGCAGCGTCTCGCGGGCCAGAACAACGTGTAAGATTAGATAGATGCCGACCAGCAGCGCGACGGCGAAGAAGCCGTCGAGGCGATCCATCACGCCGCCGTGGCCCGGGATCGAGCGTCCCGAATCCTTCACGCCGTAGCGGCGTTTCAGGGCGGATTCGAGGAGGTCGCCGGCTTGGCTGACGATGGAGGCGGCGGCGCTGGCCAGCGCGACGGCCGGGAGCGGCAGGGCGGCGAGCGTGCTCCAGCCGTGGTCGCGCGCGATGAGCACGACGGCGAGGCCCGCGAGGGTGCCGGCGGCGAGGCCGCCAAGGGCGCCGGACCAGGTCTTCTTCGGGCTGACGCGCGGCAGAAGCTTCGGTCCACCTAGGCTGCGGCCGGTAAAATACGCAATGATATCCGTGCTCCAGACCACCGCGAACATCCAGGCCGGCCCGACCAGGCCGATGCCGGGCATCTCGCGGAGCACCGTCGGCACCACAGCGATGACGGCGCCCCCGAGGAGTCCGGCGACGGCATTGCGGCGCGCGGAGCCGTCGCCCCTGGCGAGCCCCAGCATCGCGGCGAGGCCCAGTGCGAAGACCCCGAGAACCAGCCAGGGCGGCGCGCCCGCTAAGATGACGAGGATAGCCACGGCAAGCACCGCGCCGTTCGCCAGGGTCAGCACCAGGGTCGGTTCGGTGCGGCTGATGGTGAACCACTCGGCGGCCCCGACGATACCCGCGGCCAGCCAGACCAGTGCGAACGGCCAGCCTCCCACGACGAGCGCGCCGAGCACGACGGCCCCGAGCACGATCGCGGAGATAACGCGCAGAAAGAACTCGCGAGAGGCGAAGGCCGTGCGTGGCGCCGGCGAAACGCCGGCTTCGTCTGGATGCGTCATCCGCCGCAACCGTTCCGGGAGGCCACCGTGACGGTCCGGCACGCACCGTGCGAGCGGTTCACCGCGCCTCTCCCCCGATCTTCGAGCCGGCACGATCCTAGCGGCCCGCGCCTAAACGGATTCATGCGGGTCTCAAACCTGCATGATTTCCTTCTCCTTGGTGGCGAGTACCTGATCGACCTCGGCGATGAACGAGTCGGTCGCCTTCTGGACGTCGCCGGCCTGACGCTTCTCGTCGTCTTCGGAGATCGCGCCGTCCTTCTCGAGCTTCTTGAGATGGTCGAGGCCGTCGCGGCGCACGTGGCGCACGGCGACGCGGGATTCTTCCGCGTATTTGTGCGCGACCTTGACCATCTCCTTGCGGCGCTGCTCGTTCATCTCGGGGATGCGCAGCCGGATGGTCTGGCCTTCGGTCTGCGGGTTCAGCCCGAGGTCGGATTCGCGGATGGCCTTCTCGACGGCGGTGACCATGGAGCGGTCCCAGACCGAGATCGAGAGCAGGCGCGGCTCCGGGACGCTCACGGTGGCGACCTGCGCCATCGGCATCGCCGATCCGTAGGCGTCGACCTGGATCGGGTCGAGGATGCTCGGCGTGGCTCGGCCCGTACGCAGCGAGCCGAGATCCTTGCTCAGCGATGCGATGGCGCCCTGCATGCGGCGCTTGATGTCGTCGAGGTCGAATTCGGGGAGTGCAGCCATGTTTTTACAGTCGTCCCGTCGCAGTCCGGGGCGCTCTTGTCACGGATGCGGAGGCCGATCCGTCGAGAAAAAGCGCCGCTGGGCAGGTTTTCGATGCGAAGCCCGGACGCCGGCGAGGGGCCGGGCTCACTTGCGGCTTCCATGAACGAAATCGGGCAGCCTCGCAAATCCGCAAGCGCCGTTCGCGACGTCCCAAGGCTGGAAAAGCCTGAGATCGCAACCGATCTCTCGCGAGAAATGCCGGGCGCCGTGTGTCCGCACGTTCGGGCCGACCACAACGGCGCCAGCTCGGCCGAGCCGATCGGTTCCGGCGACCTCCGGCCGCGCCCCATGAGTGTGGTCGCGGGCCAAAGGGGAGCTAGTTTAGAGCAAATCCATAATACAGCGCCGCGGCTGCGGCGTGACACCGGCTGGCGGGCGCCCCCCGTCCAGGCTGCGGTTCGGAGAAAGCGGCATGAAACATCCCGGAGAGTTCGCACTCAACCGGAGGGACCTGGTCGCGGGCGCGTCCGCCTGCACCGCCCTGACCGTGATGCCCCTGACGGCGCGGGCGGAAGCCCCCATCGCCGACAGGGCGGTCAAAACGCCCGTCTCCCTCACGATCAACGGTCGGCGGCACGACCTCGAACTCGACACGCGCACATCGCTCCTCGACGCGGTGCGGGAGCACGCGCACCTCACCGGCTCGAAGAAGGGCTGCGACCACGGCCAGTGCGGCGCCTGCACCATGATCGTGGGGGGCCGGCGCATCAATTCGTGCCTGACCCTCGCGATCATGCACCAAGGCGATGAGATCACGACCATCGAGGGTCTGGGCAAGCCGGACGCCCTGCACCCGATGCAGGCGGCCTTCATCAAGCACGACGGCTACCAGTGCGGCTTCTGCACGCCGGGCCAGATCTGTTCGGGCGTGGCTGTGCTCGACGAGATCAAGGCCGGCATTCCGAGCCACGTCACCGCCGACCTAACGGCGGCGAGCGAGGTCACGGCCTCCGAGATTCGCGAGCGCATGAGCGGCAACATCTGTCGATGCGGCGCCTATTCCAACATCGTCGACGCGATGACCGAAGTAGCCGGGAGGCGCGCATGAAAGCGTTCACTTACGAGAAGCCCGCCTCGCCTGCCGAGGCCGCTTCCGCCGCCGCCCGCATGCCGGACGCCAAGTTCATCGCCGGAGGCACCAACCTCCTCGACCTGATGAAGCTGCAGATCGAGACACCGGCGCATCTCGTCGACGTCAACGGGCTGGGGCTCGACACGATCGCGGCGACGCAAGAGGGCGGCCTGCGCATCGGCGCCCTGGTGCGCAACACCGATCTCGCGGCCGACGCAAGGGTTCGTACGGATTACGGCGTGCTGAGCCGGGCGCTCGTCTCGGGCGCGTCGGGGCAGCTGCGCAACAAGGCGACGACGGCCGGCAACCTGCTGCAGCGCACCCGCTGCCCGTATTTCTACGACACGGCCCAGCCCTGCAACAAACGGCAGCCGGGCTCGGGCTGCGCGGCGATCGGCGGCGTCAGCCGGCAGCTCGGCGTGATCGGCACGAGCGAGGCCTGCATCGCGACCTATCCCGGCGACATGGCGGTGGCGATGCGGGTACTCGATGCCACCGTGGAGACGGTCGATGCTGAGGGGGCCGCGCGAAAAATTCCGGTGGCCGAGTTCCATCGCCTGCCCGGCGACACGCCGCAGATCGAGACCGCTCTGAAGCCCGGCGAGCTGATCACCGCCGTGACCCTGCCGAAGCCCGTAGGCGGCACGCAGGTCTATCGCAAGGTCCGCGACCGGGCCTCCTACGCGTTTGCCCTCGTCTCCGTGGCGGCGATCGTCCAGCGCGACGGTTCTGCGCGTGTCGCCTTCGGCGGAATGGCGCCCCGGCCCTGGCGGGTCGAGGCGGCCGAGGCCGAACTGGCCAAGGGCGCCAAGCCGGCAGCCGAGCGGATCTTTGCCGGCGCCAAGCCGACCCACGACAACGCGTTCAAGCTGAAGCTCGCCGAGCGCACGCTCGATGCCGTGCTCACCGAAGCGAGGGGCTGATCCATGAAGTTCGACACACCCGCAGCCCAGAACCCGATCGACCGGCTCACGGTGATCGGCAAGGCGACCGACCGGATCGACGGTCCCTACAAGACCACCGGCACGGCGCCCTACGCCTACGACTGGCACGATCCGGCCCTGAAGCCGGCCTACGGCTTCGTCCTCGGCGCCGGCATCGCCAAAGGCCGCATCCGGTCGATGGACCTGTCGGCGGCCAAGGCGGCGCCCGGCGTGATCGCGGTCGTCACCGCCGAGAGTGCCGGCCAGCTCGGCAAAGGCCAGTACAACACCGCGCCGCTGCTCGGCGGCCCGGAGATCGCGCACTACCATCAGGCCGTGGCACTCGTCGTCGCCGAGGGCTTCGAGCAGGCCCGCGCCGCGGCGGCCCTGATCAAGGTCGATTACGACGCGGCCAAGGGCACGTTCGATCTCGCTGCGGCCAAGGATTCGGCCAAGCCCGCCAAGATCATGAAGGACCCGGGCGATACGGCGGTCGGCGATTTCGAGGCCGCCTACGCCAAGGCGCCGGTTCGGGTGGAGGAGACCTACACCACCCCCGACGAGGCGCATGCGATGATGGAGCCGCACGCCTCCATCGCCTCCTGGGAGGGCGACAAGGTCACGCTCTGGACCTCCAACCAGATGATCGACTGGAGCGTCGGCGACGTCGCCAAGACGCTCGGGATGCCGAAGGACAAGGTGCGCCTGATCTCGCCCTTCATCGGCGGCGGATTCGGCGGCAAGCTGTTCATCCGCTCAGACGTGATCCTCGCGGCCCTCGGTGCCAAGGCGGCCGGACGCCCGGTCAAGGTCGCGCTGACGCGGCCGCTGATGTTCAACAACACCGTCCACCGGCCGGCGACGATCCAGCGGATCCGCATCGGCGCGAACAAGGACGGCACGATCACCGCCATCGGCCACGAGAGTTGGTCCGGCAACCTCCCCGGCGGCCGGCCGGAAGCCGCAGTCTCGCAGACGCGCCTGCTCTATGCCGGCGCGAACCGGATGACGGCGACGCGATTGGCCACGCTCGACCTGCCCGAGGGCAACGCCATGCGCGCCCCGGGCGAGGCACCGGGCCTGATGGCCCTCGAGATCGCCATGGACGAGGTCGCGGAACGGCTCGGCATGGACCCGGTCCAGCTGCGCATGCTCAACGACACTCAGGTCGACCCGGAAAAGCCCGACAGGCCCTTCTCGAAGCGCGAGTTGATCGCCTGCCTCCGCGAGGGCGGCGAGCGCTTCGGCTGGAGCAAGCGCGTCGCGACGCCGGGTCAGGTCCGCGACGGGCGCTGGCGGGTCGGGATGGGCGTCGCCGCCGCGTTCCGGAACAACCAGTTGATGACGTCGGGCGCGCGCATCCGGCTTGGACCCGACGGCACGGTCACGGTCGAGACCGACATGACCGATATCGGCACCGGCACCTACACCATCATCGGCCAGACCGCGGCCGAGATGATGGGCGTGCCGCTCGACAAGGTGACGGTGCGGTTGGGCGACTCAAGCTTCCCGGTCTCGTCCGGCTCCGGCGGCCAGTGGGGTGCGAACAGCTCGACCTCCGGAGTCTACGCGGCTTGCATGAAGCTGCGTGAAGCGGTGGTGCAGAAGCTCGGTTTGCCGGCTGCGGACGCGGTGTTCGCGGACGGCGAGGTCCGTTCGGGCGGCAAGAGCGTGAAGCTGGCGCAGGCTGCGTCGGCCGGCGAGATCGTCGTCGAGGACGCGATCGAGTTCGAGGGGCTCGCCAAGAAGTACCAGCAATCGACCTTCGGCGCGCATTTCGTCGAGGTCGGAGTCGATGCCGCCACCGCCGAGATCCGGGTGCGGCGGATGCTGGCGGTCTGCGCGGCCGGGCGCATCCTCAACCCGAAATCGGCCCGCAGCCAGGTCATCGGCGCGATGACCATGGGCGTCGGCGCAGCACTGATGGAGGAACTCGCGGTCGACAAGACCCGAGGCTTCTTCGTCAACCACGACCTCGCCGGGTACGAGGTGCCGGTGCATGCCGACATCCCGCACCAGGAGGTCGTCTTCCTCGACGAGGTCGATCCGATCTCCTCGCCGATGAAGGCCAAAGGCGTCGGCGAACTCGGCATCTGCGGAGTGGGAGCTGCCATCGCCAACGCGGTCTACAACGCCACCGGCATCCGCGTGCGCGACTATCCGATCACCCTCGACAAGCTCCTGGAGCGGATGCCCGACGCCGCCTGACGGAAGCGGCGGCGGCTCCGGCCGCTGCCGCCTCGGACGTCTCTTACGGCACCACGTGTGTCGAGGGGGCCTCGCCCATCAGGATCGCCTTGATCGACGACGGGGCGTGGACCGAGCCGACGACGATCGAGAGCCGGCTCTCTCGCGCTAGCGCGAAGGCGGCGGTGTCCATCACCTTGAGGTCGCGCGCGATGGCCTCGTCGTGGGTGAGGCGGTCGTAGCGGGTGGCGGTCGGGTCCTGCTTTGGATCGGCCGAATAGACGCCGTCGACCTGCGTCGCCTTGAGCACGGCGTCGCAGCGCAGCTCCGCCGCGCGCAGGACGGCGGCGGTGTCGGTGGTGAAGAACGGATTGCCGGTGCCGCCGGCGAGCACCACGACCTGCCCCTTGTCGAGGTGATGCAGGGCGGGCTGGCGGGCATAGGTCTCGCAGATCGTCGGCATCGAGACCGCCGACATGGTGCGGGCCGAGACGCCGGCCGCGTTCAGCGCCGTCTCGATGGCCAGCGAGTTCATGACGGTGGCCATCATGCCGAGGGAGTCGCCGGTGGCCCGGTCGATCCACCCGGCGGCTGAGATGCGGGCGCCGCGGATCAGGTTGCCGCCGCCGACGACGATGGCGATCTCGATGCCCTGCTCGGTCACCCGGCCGATATCCTCGGCGAGGCCGGCCAACGTCTGCGGATGCAGCCAGTAGCCGTCTGGGGCGGCCAGCGCCTCCCCGGAGAGCTTTACGAGGACGCGGCGAAACGGCGTCGTCTCCGGCATCGAAGGCTCTCCATGGCCGGCCCGAGCCGCCATCCGATTGATGATGTCGGCGGCTTCTAGAGCATGGGGCGGGCCATGGGAATTCGGTTTCGGGCGGTCACTCCGCCGTCATCGCGAGCGGAGCGAAGCGATCCAGGGCCGCACCCACGACGTCGTGCGTCGGCCCTGGATTGCTTCGCCTGCGGCTCGCAATGACGTGGAGGGTTTGAAACGAGAAAGGGCGGCCTCTCGGCCGCCCTCTTCAGTCCCTGCACTCTGACAAAAACTAGCGCGACATCGCGGCGACTTCGGCCGCGAAGTCCGGGCCCTCTTCCTTCTCGATGCCCTCGCCGAGTGCGTAGCGCACGAAGGCGGTGAGCTTGACCGGGGCGCCGGCCTTGCCCTCGGCCTCCTTGAGGACCTGGGAGACGGTCTTGGAGCCGTCGTGGACGAAGGGCTGCTCGAGGAGGGTGACCTCCTTGTAGTAGCTCTTCAGGCCACTCTCGACGATCTTGGCCATGACGTGGTCCGGCTTGCCGGCGTTCTTCTCGCGCAGGATGTTCGACTCGCGCTCGAGCACGGCCGGATCGACGCCCGAGGCGTCGAGCGCCACTGGGTTCGTCGCGGCGACGTGCATGGCGATCTGGCGGCCGAGGGTCGACAGGAAATCGACGTCGCCCTCGGATTCAAGCGCGACCAGCACGCCGATCTTGCCGAGGCCGGGGCTGACCGGGCCGTGCACGTAGTTGGCGACGACGCCCTTCGACACGTCGAGCTTGGCGACGCGGCGCAGGGTCATGTTCTCGCCGATGGTGGCGATGAGGCTCTGCAGCTTGTCGGTCACGGTCTCCTGCGAGCCCGGGAAGGTCTTGGCCTGCAGGCCTTCGAGGGTGCCGTCGGAATCGAGCGCGAGCTTGGCGGCTTCGCGGGCGAAGGCCTGGAAGCTGTCGTTGCGGGCGACGAAGTCGGTCTCGGAATTCACCTCGACCAGCGCGGCATGGTGGCCGGCGGACTCGACGGCGACGAGACCTTCGGCGGCGACGCGGCCGGCCTTCTTGGCAGCCTTGGCGAGGCCCTTCTGGCGCAGCCAGTCGACGCCGGCCTCTAGGTCGCCGGCGACCTCGGTCAGGGCGCGCTTGCAGTCCATCATGCCGGCGCCGGTCTTCTCGCGAAGCTCCTTCACGAGGGCTGCGGTGATCTCGGCCATGGGATTCTCTCTCAGCGAATGGGGGGCGGCGGTGGGGTCGTGAATGGTCTTTGAAGTGAGTGAGCCCGGCGCTTGGATAAGCGCCGGGCTTTGCAGTGAAGTGACGCGCGATCGGACCGGGCCGACGCCCGGCCCGAACCGGCCTCTAGGCAGCGGGGGCGTCGAGCAGGCCGCGGGCCTGGGCGATCCAGCCGTCGCGCTCGATGCGGCCGTTGAGCTTGAGGTCGGCGTCGAGCTTGGTGACGTCGTCCGGGGTCATGGCGACGAGCTGCCAGTAGTGCCAGACGCCGGCGTCGTTCAGCTTCTGCACGATCTGCGGACCGGCGCCGTGCAGCTTGCTCAGGTCGTCCGGTGCGCCGCGCGGAGCGGGGAGCAACTCGTAATGCTCGGTCGAATCGGCGAGTGCGGCGACGTCGGCCTGCGTGATCGCGTCGGACTCGATCGAGGCCGGGGCGGAGGTCTCCTCGGGCGGCAGCTCCTCAGCGGTCGGCTCGACGGAGGCGCCGGTGTCGACACCCGACTGGCCCTGGCCGCGGCCGATGCCCTCGATCGCCGCGCGGGCGATAAGATCGCAGTAGAGCGCAATGGCGCGGCCGGCGTCGTCGTTGGCGGGCACGATGTGCGTGATGCCCTCGGGATTGCAGTTCGTGTCGACGATGGCGGCCACCGGGATGCCGAGGCGGTTCGCCTCCTTGATCGCGAGCTGCTCCTTGTTGGTGTCGATGACGAAGATCAGGTCGGGCACGCCGCCCATATCCTTGATGCCGCCGAGCGCCTTCTCAAGCTTGTCCTTCTCACGCGTGAGCATGAGGCGCTCCTTCTTGGTGAGGCCCGTGGCCCCGCCTTCGAGCGTCTCGTCGACCTTGCGCAGGCGCGCGATCGAGCCGGAGATGGTCTTCCAGTTGGTCAGCATGCCGCCGAGCCAGCGGGAGTTGACGTAATACTGGGCGGAGCGCTTGGCGCTCTCGGCGATCGCCTCGGCCGCTTGGCGCTTGGTGCCGACGAACAGCACGCGGCCGCCCTTGGCGACCGTGTCGCTCACAGCCTGCAGCGCAGTGTGGAGCGCCGGCACGGTCTGGGCGAGATCGATGATGTGGATGTTGTTGCGGGTGCCGAAGATGTAGGGCTGCATCTTCGGGTTCCAGCGGTGCGACTGGTGACCGAAATGGGCGCCCGCTTCGAGGAGCTGACGCATAGTGAAATCGACGGCCATATCCGTTTTTTCTCCGGTTTGATTCCGCCGCGGAGGATGTCGCCGGCTGAGATGCCGACCACCGGAAGGCCTCATTCAGGCATGAGGCCGCCTCCGCGTGTGGGATGGGCGGTGGCGTTAGCAGATTTGCGCGATTTCATGCAAGCCGCAAATGACGGCGCCGATCAGCGCAGGAACCGCAGTGGCGGATTGCAGTCCAGACGCCGACGGCCTCAGGCCACCCCGGCCCGCAGCAGATCGTGGATGTGCAAAATCCCCACCGGCCGCCGCTCGCTCGTCACGAACAAAGCCGTGATCCGCTTGCGGTTCATCAGACCGAGCGCCGAACTCGCCAGCAGGTCCGGCTCGACGATGATCGGGTCGGCGGTCATCACGTCGCGCACCGGCGTGTTGAGCAGGGCCGGGCCCATGTGGCGGCGCAGGTCGCCGTCGGTGACGATGCCGACGAGGCGGCCGTCGGCGTCGGTGACGCCGCAACAGCCGTAGCGTCGGCTGGCGATCACGATCAAGGCCTCGGACATCACGGTATCGTCCCGCACCAGCGGGACCTCGCTGCCATCATGCATGAGCTGCTGCACGTTCTTCAGGCGCGCCGCGAGCTTGCCGCCCGGATGCAGCACCTTGAAGCCGGCGGAGGTGAAGCCGCGCTTCTCGATCAGCGCCACGGCCAGCGCATCGCCCAGCGCCAGCTGGATCAGGGTCGAGGAGGTCGGCGCGAGGTCGTACGGGCAGGATTCGCGCACCCGGGGTAGCGCCAGCAGGACGTCGGCGGCGCGGCCGAGCGTGCTGTCGGGCTTGCTCGTGATCGCGATCAGCGGAATCGAGAACCGGCGCGAAAAGCTGACGACGTCGCCGAGTTCGGCGGTTTCGCCGGACCAGGACAGGGCGATGATCACGTCGTCGGGCGCGATCATGCCGAGATCGCCGTGGCTCGCCTCGGTCGGGTGGACGAAGAAGGCGTGGGTGCCGGTGGAGGCGAGGGTCGCGGAGAGCTTGCGGCCGATATGGCCGCTCTTGCCGACGCCGCAGACGATGACTCGGCCCTTGGCCTGCACGATGGTCAGTACCGCCCGTTCGAAGGCCTCGCCGAGATCGCCCTCGAACGCCGCCGTCAGCTCCCGCATTGCCGCCATGCCGGATTGCAGGCTGCGCGTCGCCGACAGGCGGATGTCGTCCGTCGCGTCCTGCGCCGGGACGAGGCTGAGATTGCGGAAGGGAACCGTCTCGGTCGCGGTCTTCATGTGCCGGTATCGACTCCAGGCAGTCCCCGTCATCGGGACACGACGTGCCGAACGACTGCGAAAGATCTCGGAAAATCGCGTGCGCGCAGGGCGTTGAACCTGCCGTTCGAGGGTGTGTAGACGGTATGGTTTAATTGTGACGGTTGCCGCCCCGCTCGCGCGGCAGAGCCATTTCCGGCCGGGCGGCGAAGGCCTATCTGACAAGCGCAATGCGCCTCCTCATCATCGAAGACGACCGCGAGGCCGTCGCCTACCTCGTCAAGGCCTTCCGCGAGGCCGGCCACGTCGCCGACCAGGCCTCGGACGGGCTCGACGGCTACGCCATGGCCCGCGAGGGCGGCTACGATCTACTCATCGTCGACCGCATGCTGCCGAAGCTCGATGGGCTCTCGCTGATCCGAAGCTTGCGCGAGCAGGAGGTGGCGACGCCAGTGCTGATCCTCTCGGCGCTTGGCCAGGTCGACGACCGGGTCAAGGGCCTGCGCGCCGGGGGCGACGACTACCTGCCGAAGCCCTACGCCTTCTCGGAGCTGCTGGCCCGGGCCGAGGTGCTGGCCCGCCGGCGGTCGAGCACGGCCGGCGCGACCGAGGCGACGGCGTACCGCGTCGGCGACCTCGAACTCGACCGGCTCTCGCACCGAGTCGTGCGGGCCGGCCGCGAGATCGTGCTGCAGCCGCGCGAGTTCCGGCTGCTCGAATACCTCATGCGTCATGCAGGCCAAGTGGTGACCCGGACGATGCTGCTGGAGAACGTCTGGGACTACCATTTCGACCCGCAGACCAACGTCATCGACGTCCACGTCTCGCGGCTGCGCGGAAAGATCGACCGCGGCCACGAGCATGCGCTGATCCAGACCGTGCGCGGCGCCGGCTACGTCGTCCGCGCCGAGGAGCCGCGCGCGTCGTGAGTGGCCCGGCGCCGCATCGCGAAAACCTGCTGGCGCGGGTCGGCAAGCTTTTTCGCACCACGGCGTTCAAGCTGTCGCTGGTCTATCTCGCCGTCTTCGCGGTCTTCGCGGTGTTGGCGCTCGGCTACGTCGCCTGGAACGCGCGCAGCGTCCTCGACGACCAGATCGTCCAGACCATCGAGGCCGAGATCAACGGGCTGCAGGAGCAATACACCACCGGCGGCCTGCGCAAGCTCATCACGGTGATCGAGCGCCGCGCCAAGGAGCCCGGTGCCTCGCTCTACCTCGTCACCACGCCGGCCGGCGAGCATATCGTCGGCAATGTCGGCTCGCTGCCCTCGGGGCTGCTGTCGAGCTCCGGCCAGTTCGAGATTTCCTACGGCCGCGACGCAGATTCGAAGGACGTGCAGCACCGCGCCATCGTGCGTATCTACACCTTGGCCGGCGGCTTCCGCCTGCTCGTCGGCCGCGACATCGAGGAGCGCGACAGGCTACGCGCCGCCATCGGCAACACCTTCGGCACCGCGCTGGCGCTGATCCTGCTGCTCGGGGTCGTCGGCGGCTGGTTCGTGGCGAGCCGCGTGCTCAAGCGCGTCGACGACATGACCGAGACCACACGCAGCATCATGGCCGGCAATCTCGACGGGCGCCTGCGCGTGGCCGGCACCGGCGACGAGCTCGACCGGCTCGCCCAGAACCTGAACCTCATGCTGGAGCGCATCGGCGAGCTGATGCGCGGCATGCGCGAGGTCTCCGACAACATCGCCCACGACCTCAAGACGCCCCTCACCCGCTTGCGCAACCACGCCGACGAAGCGCTCCGCGGCGAGCGCTCGCCGGAGGAGCTTCGGACGGCGATCGGGGCGGTGATCGAGGAGAGCGACGGGCTGATCCGGGTGTTCGAGGCGCTTCTCACCATCGCGCGCCTCGAAGCCGGGAGCGCCCGCGAATCTTTCTCGGAGATCGATGCCGGCCAAGCCTTGCGCGAGGTCGGCGAACTCTACGAAGCGCTGGCCGAGGAGAACGGGCTGACGCTCACCGTGGACGCGGAGCCCGGCCTGATGCTCCACGGCAACCGCGAACTCGTCGGCCAGGCGCTCGCCAACCTCGCCGACAACGCCATCAAGTACGGCGCGTCCGGCAGCGGCGAACGGCGCATCGCGATGACGGCGCGGCGCGGGCCGGACGGGATCGAACTCGTCGTCGCCGACCATGGACCCGGCATTCCAGAGAGCGAGCACGGCCGCGTGCTCGACCGTTTCGTGCGGTTGGACGACGCCCGGTCGCGCCCCGGCTTCGGGCTCGGCTTAAGCCTCGTGAACGCGGTGGTGCGGCTGCATGGCGGGACACTGGCCTTGCGAAACAACGCGCCGGGTCTCGCGGTTAGGCTGTCGCTGCCGGTCGCCTGAAGGCCCGGCGCGAAAGCGACACCCGCTTGGTCACATGCTAGGAGACCGGCATGCTTCATGTGCCGCCGCGCGACCCTCTCCATCGAGACCGTTTTCGCGATGCGCCCCTGCCGCGCTACGGCGTCCGCCGATGACGGTCGAACCCCCAGCGAACGGGGACGAGGCGGGGCGTCTCGCGGCTCTGCACAGCTACGACATTCTCGACACGCCGCCCGAGCCCGAGTTCGACGACATCGCGCAGATGGCCGCTCAGGCCTGCGGCACGGCGATGGCGCATATCAACTTCATCGACGCCGACCGCCAGTGGATCAAGGCCGCCGTCGGCCACGAGGCCCGCGAGATGACGCTGCATCTCGGCTTCTGCACGGACACGCTGGAGAAGGCCGATCTCCTGATCGTCCCGGATCTCTCGGAGAATCCCGAACTGGCGGACAATCCGCTCGTCAGCGGCCCGCCGCATCTGCGCTTCTATGCCGGCGTTCCCCTGAAGAGTTCCGAAGGCTGGGTCATCGGCACGCTCTGCGTGCTCGACCGGGTGCCGCACGAACTCAGCGAGCAGCAGATCTTCATCCTGCGGGCGCTGGCCCGCACAGTGATGACCCAACTCGAGATGCGCCGCACCGACCAGGCCCTGCGCCGCAGCGAAACCCGCCTGCGGCTCGCCCTCGCCGCCGCCGGCCAGGGCGACTGGGAACTCGACCTGTGGACGCTCGATCTGCAGGCTTCGGAGACCTGCCGGGCGCATTTCGGACGCACGCATGACGAGCGCTTCACCTACGAGGATTTGAAGGCGGGCGTTCACCCGGACGATCGCGAGCGGATGCAGGCCGCGGTGGCGGAGGCGATCGCTGGGCGGACCGACTACGACATCGAGTACCGCTGCATCCGGCCGGATGGCGGCGAGTGCTGGCTGCACATGCATGGCCGGCCGAGCTACGCGGAGGACGGCAGCCCGCGCGTCATGGTCGGCATTTCGACCGACGTCACGGCACGGCGCGAGACCGAGGCGGCCCTGCGTGCCAGCGAGGCCCGTCTCGCCGCCAGCGAGGCGCGCCAGGCCTTCCTGCTCAAGCTCACCGACACGATCCGGGCGCTGACCGATCCGCATGCGATCATGTCGGCGTCGGTCGAGGCGTTGGGCCGCCACCTCAAGGTCCCCCGCACCGGCTATGGGCGCATACAGCCTGACGGGCACACCATCGTGCGCGAGGTCGGCTTCACCGACGGTGTCCAGCCGACGACTGGTCCCCAGGACATCGAAGCCTTCGGCGGCGAGTTGCTGGGCAAGCTGCGCGCCGGCAAGACCATCGTCGTGACCGACGTCGCGTCCGGTACGACGGCCGACCCTTCGGTCTGGCAAGCCGTCGGCGTCCGCGCCTTCGTCGGGGTGCCGCTGGTGCGCGACGGGCGCCTGATCGCGACGCTCTACGCGACCGAGAACGAGCCGCGTGGCTGGACCTGGGACGACGTCACGCTGGTCGAAGACGTCGCCGCGCGCACCTGGGACGCGGTCGAGCGGGCCGGCGCCGAGGCCTCGAAGCGCGAGGGCGCGACGCGCCACCGCCAGATCCTCGATAGCGCCATCGACTACGCCATCATCGCCACGGACCGCGACGGCCGGGTCACCGAGTGGAACGAGGGCGCCCGGCGCATCCTCGGCTGGGACGAGGCCGAGATGCTCGACCAGACCGCCGAACGCTTCTTCACGCCGGAGGACCGCGCCAAGGGGCAGATCGAGGCCGAGATGCGCCTGGCGGCGGAGACCGGCATCGGCAACGACGAGCGCTGGCACTTGCGCAAGGGCGGCGAGCGCTTCTGGGCGAGTGGCGAGATGACGCCGTTGCGCGACGAGGCCGGTGCACCGATCGGCTTCGTGAAGGTGCTGCGCGACCGGACCAGTGACCAGCTCGCCCGCGAGGCACTCGACGAGGTCGTGCAGCGCCAGGAGATCGCCCTCGATACCGGCCGGGTCGGCTTCTTCGATTGGGACGTCGACAGGAACGTCGTCCAGGGGGACGAGCGCTACGCGGGCTTCTTCGAGATGCCGGCGAAGACGCTCGCCGACGGCGTGCCCCTCGATACGCTGCTCGGCAAGGTTCAAGCGGAGGACAGGCAGGCCGTCTCGGATCACATCACGGCAGCGCTGGAATCCCTGAGCGACTACGCCGTCGAGTTCCGGGTGAAGCCGGCCGCCAGCGAGCGCTGGCTCGTCGCGCGCGGCCGCTGCTACGCGAGCGCGGACGGGCGGCCGCTGCGCTACGCCGGCACCGTGATCGACGTCACCCACCAGAAGACGACGCAATCGCGCCTGCACGAGAGCGAGGAGCGCTACCGCTCCCTGTTCGACTCCATCGATGCCGGCTTCTGCATCATCGACATGATCTTCGACGCGGACGGCCGACCGGTCGATTACCGCTTCGTCGAGGTCAACCCGGCCTTCGAACGCCAGACCGGCCTGACGGCTGCCGTCGGACGGACGATGCGCGATTTCGCGCCGGACATGGAGCAGCACTGGTTCGACACCTACGGGCAGGTCGCGCTCACGGGTGAATCGAAGCGCTTCGAGAACGCGGCGGAGGCGCTCGACGGCCGCTGGTACGATGTCTACGCCTTCCGCAGCGGCGAGCCGTCGGCCTGCCGGGTCGCAGTCCTGTTCAACGACGTCTCACCGCGCCGCCACCTGGAACTGCAGTTGCGGCGGCTCAACGAGACGCTCGAAGCGCAGGTGGCCGAGCGTACGGCCGAACGCGACCGCGTCTGGCGCAACGCCCGCGACCTGCTCGCGATCATCGATCGGACGGGGGTCTTCCGCGCCGTGAACCCGGCCTGGGAGACCACGCTCGGCTTTCGCTCGGACGAGATCCTGGGACGCAACTTCCTCGATTTCCTCGCGCCCGAGGACATTGAGCGCAGCCGGCGCGCGCACGAGGTCGCCACGCACGAAAGCCTGTCCAACTTCGAGAACCGCTACCGGCATTTCGACGGCAGCTATCGCACCATCGCCTGGCAGACCTCGGTGGAGGGCGAGCTCGTCTACGCCTACGGCCGCGACGTCACCGTCGAGCGCGAGCGGCACGAGGAGCTGACCCACGCCCAGGAAGCCCTGCGCCAGTCGCAGAAGATGGAGGCGGTCGGCCAGCTCACCGGCGGCGTCGCGCACGACTTCAACAACCTCCTGACGATCATCCGCTCCTCGGTCGACTTCCTGCGCAGGCCCGACCTGCCGGATGACCGGCGCAAGCGCTACATGGACGCCGTGTCGGACACGGTGGAGCGGGCGGCCAAGCTCACCGGCCAGCTCCTCGCCTTCGCCCGCCGGCAGGCGCTGAAGCCCGAGGTATTCGACGTCGGCAGCCGGCTCGGAAGCGTCGCCGACATGCTCGACACCGTCACCGGCGCGCGTATCAGCGTCGTGGCGCACGTGCCGGACCATCCCTGCTTCATCCGGGCCGATATCAGCCAGTTCGAGACGGCGCTGGTGAACATGGCCGTCAACGCCCGCGACGCCATGGATGGCGAGGGTACGCTGACGCTCCGTCTCGTCTGCTCGACACCGATGCCGGCCTTGCGCGGCCATGCCGGCGCGCGCGGGCCCTTCGCCGCCGTCTCGCTTCACGATACCGGCTCGGGCATCGGCTCCGAGGCGCTGGCACATATCTTCGAGCCATTCTTCACGACGAAGGAAGTCGGGCGCGGCACCGGCCTCGGCCTCAGCCAGGTCTTCGGCTTCGCCAAGCAATCGGGCGGCGACGTCTCGGTGGAGAGCGAGCCCGGCACCGGGACCACCTTCACGCTCTACCTGCCCGAGATCGAGGCGCCGGAAGGCGGCGAGATCGTCCAGGCCCTCGAATCCGACCTCTCCTCCGACGGGACCGGGCGGCGCGTGCTCGTCGTCGAGGACAACATCGAGGTCGGCCGCTTCGCCACGCAGATCCTGCAGGATCTCGGCTACGCCACCGCTTGGTCGGCCAATGCCGAGGAGGCGCTCGACACGCTCGGCAGCGACGGCGCCGGTTTCGACGTGGTGTTCTCCGACGTGGTGATGCCGGGCATGGGCGGCGTGGCGCTGGCGGAAGAACTCCGCCGCCGCCTGCCCGACCTGCCGGTGGTGCTCGCCTCCGGCTACAGTCACGTCCTCGCCCAGGAGGGCGCGCACGGCTTCGAGCTTCTGCACAAGCCCTACTCGGCCGAACAGCTGTCGCGGGTTCTGCGACGGGTCAGCGCGCGGTGGCGGCGGCCGAGGGTGGAATAGCAAGCGTGGAGGCGCCATGAGAAGCCGGCCGAAGCTGATCGCGCGCCTCGGCGCCATTCCTCCCCCGTCGAACCCGGACGAGGCGGAGGCGCGCTTTGCGACGATCGCAGGCGCGTTGCCGGCATCGCTCCGGACCGGGCCGGCGCGCGACCTGCTGCTGACGCTGGCCGACCACTCGACCTTCCTCTGGGGCCTCGCCGCCCGCGATCCCGAAGGCCTCGCGCGGCTGTTCGACGAGGCGCCGGAAGCGACCGATGCCCGCATCGTCGCCGACCAGTGCGCGGCCGGGCGCGAGACCGACGACCTCGACGCGATCGGCGCCCGGCTCCGCATCAACCGGGCCGAACATGCGCTGCTGGTTGCGCTCGCCGATATCGGCGGCGTCTGGCCGGTGAAGACGGTGACGGAGGCGCTGTCGGACTTCGCCGACGCCTCGGTCTCGGCCGCGGCCGACGCGATGCTGCTGCAGGCGGCAGCGGCCGGCCGGTTCGTTCCAAAAGACCGGAAGAACCCGCAGGTTGAGTCCGGCCTCGTCGTACTGGGCCTCGGAAAGCTCGGCGGCCGGGAGCTGAACTATTCGAGCGACGTCGACCTGATCGTGCTCTTCGACGGCGCAGCCGCGCCGCTCAGGGAGGGCCTGGAGCCGACGCCGTTCTTTTCGAAGTTGGCGCAGGGCATGGCGAAGCTGCTGCAGGAGCGCACCGCCGAGGGCTACGTCCACCGCGTCGACTATCGCCTGCGGCCCGACCCCGGCTCGACTCCGACGGCGCTGAGCCTCGATTCCGCCTATCACTATTACGAGAGCACCGGGCAGAACTGGGAGCGTGCCGCCTTCATCAAGGCGCGGCCGATCGCCGGCGACGTCCCGGCAGGCGAGCGCTTCCTCAAGGACCTGACGCCCTTCGTCTGGCGCAAGTACTTCGATTTCGCGGCCATCGCCGACGTCCACGCCATGAAGCGGCAGATCCACGCCGTGCGCGGACACGAGGCGCTGGCCGTCGCCGGCCACGACATCAAGCTCGGGCGCGGCGGCATCCGCGAGATCGAGTTTTTCGTGCAGACGCAGCAGCTCGTCTTCGGCGGCCGGCGGCCGGACCTGCGCGGGCGCGGCACGATCCCGATGCTGTCGGCCCTGCAGGCGGACGGCTGGATCTCGGGGCAAGCCCGCGACGAACTCGGCGCGGCCTACGGCTTCCTGCGCACCATCGAGCACCGCCTCCAAATGGTCCGCGACGAGCAGACCCAGCGCCTTCCCACCGACGAAGCCGAGCTGGGACGGTTTTCGCGCTTCGCCGGATACGAGACCCGAAAGGAATTCGAGCAGGCGTTGCTGGGCCATGCCGGCCAGGTGCAAGCGCATTACGCCCTGCTGTTCGAGGCGGGGCCGGACCTGTCTTCCGAGATCGGCGACCTCGTGTTTTCGGGTTCCGAGGACGATCCCGCTACGCTGGAAACCCTGCGAAAACTCGGCTTCCGCGAGCCGGAGCGCGTGGCCGAGACGGTGCGTGGCTGGCATTTCGGGCGGCGCTCGGCCGTGCGCAGCGCCCGCGCCCGCGAGGTGCTGACCGAACTGGTTCCGGCGCTGCTCAAGGCGCTCGCCGGCACGCCGGACCCGGATGCGGCCCTCGACAACCTCGACCGCGCCTTCGCCCGGATGCCGGCCGCCGTCGAGCTCCTGACCATCCTGCGCGAACGCGAACGCCTGCGCACGCTCTTCGCCGACCTCGTCGGCAGCGCGCCGCGGCTGGCCGACATCGTCGCCTTCAGCCCGCATGTGCTCGACGCGGTGATCGACCCCGGCTTCGTCGAGCCGACGACGGACGCGGCCGAGATCGCCGCGCATTACCGTGGGCTCGTCGGCACGCCCGACAGCCATGAGATCTTTCTCGACCGCTCGCGCGACGCGGCCCGCCAGCTTCGCTTCGTCACCGGCGCGCGCCTGCTCTCGGGCATCCTGACGCCCGAGGGCGGCGGCCGGGCGTTTTCGGCGATCGCCGACGCGGCCGTTGCGAGTTCGCTCGACGAGGTCACCGGGCACTTCGTTACCGAGCACGGCACGGTTCCGGGCGGGCGCATGGCGGTGCTCGGGTTCGGCCGGCTCGGCTCGCATCAGCTCACGGCGGAGTCCGACCTCGATCTCGTGGTCCTCTACGACTTCGACGCGGAAAGCCGTGCGAGCACCGGCAAGCGCCCGCTCGACGCGGCGGTCTACTTCAACCGGCTGACGCAGCGCCTCGTCGCGGCGCTCACCGTCCCGACCCGGCGCGGCCATTTCTACGAGGTCGACCTGCGCCTGCGCCCCGGCGGCGGACAGGGCTCGGTCGCCACGCAGTTCCGCAGTTTTCGCGACTATCAGCGCGAGGAGGCCGAGCTCTGGGAACACATGGCGTTGAGCCGCGCCCGCGTCGTCGCCGGCGATACCAGCCTCGCCGAGGAGGCCAAAGCGGTGATCCGCGACGCCCTGATGCGGACGCGCGACCCAAAAACCGTGAACCGTGAGGTGCGGGCCATGCGCGCCCTCGTCGCCAAGGAGAAGGGCGACGACGGCCCCCTCGACCTCAAGCTCGCACCAGGCGGCCTGCTCGACCTCGACTTCCTGGCCCAGGCTCTGGTGCTCGGCCACGCCGCCAGGATGCGCGACCTGATCGGGCTCGACGCGCCGTCCGTGTTTCGGATCGCGGCGGAGCACGACCTGCTGCCGGCCGGCGACGCCGAAACCCTCGTCGCGGCCTACCGCCTCCTCGACGACGTCCACCACTGGCAGCGCCTGATGGTCGAGGGCGATCCCGCGAAGGCGACACCCGTGGCCCTTGCCCGCCTCGCCCGCGCCGTGAGCCTGCCGGATACGCGGGCGCTGGAGACGGAGTTGGATACCCGGCGCAAGGCGGTGCGGGGGTTGTTCGATCACCTGCTGAAGGTGAAGCACTGAGCATTGTGTAGCCCGGCACGTCCGGTGTAGCCGGAAGACGCTATCCAAGTGGTTGGGGTCGCCCTGTGCAGGCCCTCTTCCTCCTTGTGGGGAGGGAAACGCTGCTGAGCCGAACAGACCTAAGCGGACAGCATAAATCACTCCCCTCGAACGCCACGAGGCTCCATGACCTTCCGCTCCGGCAACCCGGCCGTCGACCGTTACATCGCCGAGGACTACGAGAGCGTGCGCGGCATGTCTTCGCGCTTCGCGGCGACGATCTGCGCGCATGTGATCCGCCGACAGGGTGACCTCGGGATCGCGGGTCATTTCGCCGAGATCGGCACCTTCGAGGGCCGGTTCTTCATCGCCATGGCCCTCGGACTGGCGCCCGGCGAGAAGGCGCTCGGCATCGACACCTTCGACTGGCCGGATGCCGGCATCATCGACCGGTTTCACGGCCACTGCGCCCGGCTCGGGCTCGCCGAGGACCGCGTCGTCGCGATCAAGGCCGCCGCCCGCGATCTCACCCGCGCGGACATCCACGGCGCGCTCGGTGGCCCGGTGCGGTTCTGGCACGTCGACGGCGATCACACCCCCAAAAGCCTGACCGCCGACCTCGACCTCGCCGTGCAGAGCCTGCATCCGAAAGGCATTCTCTGCCTCGACGACATGCTGCACCCGGGCTACCCCCTGCTGATCGTGGCGGTGCACGAGTGGCTCGCGCGCCATCCCGAGATGCGCATGCTCGCCGTGATCGACCGCGAAGACATCGTCGCGGCGGCCAAGGTGATGATCTGCCGGGCCGACGCCATCGACCTCTACGGCCAGGACCTCGTCGACGCCTTCCCGGCCCATCACTGGAAGCTAGGGTCCGACTGGGGCGATTATTTCGCGGTGGTGCTGACGCCGAACCCGCGGCTGGCCGTGGTGGAGTAAGGGGCTTTCCATCCCCGTCATTGCGAGCCGAAGGCGAAGCAATCCAGGGCCAATGGGCCGACGTCGCGGGTGCGGCCCTGGATTGCTTCGCTGCGCCCGCAATGACGGGCGAGTGCAGCAGCGGCCCCGGTGAACAGACACTGCTCAGCGCCGCTCTTTCGGATGCGTCCCCCGATATTTACCTCTATAAGCCCGCCCAACGCCGGCTGACGGTGCCGTTTCGGCATCTCGCAGGCGACGCTTTCGAAGTCCGCAGGTTCACGATGCTCGGTGCATTCGCCAAGAAGATTTTCGGCTCGGCCAACGACCGTCGGGTCAAGGGCTTCCGCCCCCGCGTGGCGCAGATCAACGCGCTGGAGCCCGAAATCTCGGCGCTTACGGACGAGCAGCTGCGCGAACGCACGCTCGCCCTGAAGGCCGAAGTCGCCGCCGGCAAGAGCCTCGACGACGTGCTGGTGCCGACCTTCGCCCTGGTGCGCGAGGCGGCCAAGCGCGTGCTCGGCCAGCGCCACTTCGACGTGCAGCTCATGGGCGGCATGGTGCTGCACGAGAGCGGCATCGCCGAGATGAAGACCGGCGAGGGCAAGACCCAGGTGGCAACGCTCGCGGTCGTGCTCAACGCGCTGTCGGGCAAGGGCGTCCACGTCGTCACCGTGAACGACTACCTCGCCTCGCGCGACGCCGAGTGGATGGGCCGGATCTACAACTTCCTGGGGCTGACCGTCGGCACCATCGTGCACGGGCTCGACGACGATCAGCGCAAGGAAAGCTACGCCTGCGACATCACCTACGGCACCAACAACGAGTTCGGCTTCGACTACCTGCGCGACAACATGAAGTACGAACTCTCGCAGATGGCGCAGCGGGGGCATAACTTCGCGATCGTCGACGAGGTCGACTCGATCCTGGTCGACGAGGCGCGCACGCCGCTGATCATCTCCGGCCCGGTCGACGACCGCTCCGAGCTCTACGTCGCCGTCGACGCGGTGATGCCGCAGTTGCTGCGCGAGCATTACGACCTCGACGAGAAGCAGCGCACCGTCTCACTCACCGAATCCGGCAACGAGTTCATGGAGGAGGTCCTGCGCGAGGCGGGCATCCTCAGGGAGGGCGACCTCTACGACGCGCACAACGTCACGATCGTCCACCACGTCACGCAGGCCCTGCGCGCCCACACCCTGTTCACCCTGGACAAGGACTACATCGTCAAGAACGACGAGGTGGTGATCATCGACGAGTTCACCGGCCGCATGATGCAGGGCCGGCGCTACTCGGAAGGCCTGCACCAGGCGCTCGAGGCCAAGGAGCGGGTGACGATCCAGCCCGAGAACCAGACCCTCGCCTCGATCACCTTCCAGAACTACTTCCGCCTCTACGACAAGCTCGCCGGCATGACCGGCACGGCGGCGACCGAGGCCGACGAGTTCGCCGAGATCTACAAGCTCGACGTGGTCGAGATCCCGACGAACAAGCCGGTCGAGCGCGTCGACGAGGACGATCAGGTCTATCGGACCGTCCAGGAGAAGTACGACGCGATCATCCAGGAGATCGACAAGGCGCATGAGCGCCACCAGCCGGTCCTCGTCGGCACCGGCTCGATCGAGAAGTCGGAGCTGATCGGCGAACTCCTGACGAAGCACGGCTACACCCTGCTCGACTACTCCGACCCGAACGCCCTCACCGACGTCTACAAGGCCGCCCGCGAGAACCGCGTCACCAAGCGCTTCGCCGTGCTGAACGCCCGCTTCCACGAGCAGGAGGCCTACATCGTCGCCGAGGCCGGCGTGCCCGGCGCCATCACCATCGCCACCAACATGGCCGGCCGCGGCACCGACATCAAACTTGGCGGCAACCTCGACATGCGCATCGAGAAGGAGCTCGCCGATCTGGCCGACGGCCCCGAGCGCGACGCCGCCGTCGAGGCGCTCAAGGCCGAGATCGCAGAAAACCGCGAGAAGGTGCTGAACTCGGGCGAGAAGGCCAACCCCGAGGCCGGCCTGAAGAAGGACCTGCCGGGCGGCCTCTACATCGTCGGCACCGAGCGCCACGAGAGCCGGCGCATCGACAACCAGCTCCGCGGCCGCTCCGGCCGCCAGGGCGATCCCGGCCGCTCGAAGTTCTTCCTGTCGCTGCAGGACGACCTGATGCGGATCTTCGGCTCCGACCGCATGGACGGCATGCTGACGCGGCTGGGCCTGGAGCAGGGCGAGGCGATCATCCACCCCTGGATCAACAAGGCCATCGAGAAAGCGCAGCAGAAGGTCGAGGCGCGCAACTTCGACATGCGCAAGAACGTGCTCAAGTACGACAACGTCATGAACGACCAGCGCAAGGTGGTGTTCGAGCAGCGTCGCGACCTGATGGGCCAGGACACGGTGCGCGAGACCGTCGACGACATGCGCGAGGGCGTGATCGACGACCTCGTCGCGGTCCACGTGCCCGAGAACGCCTATGCCGAGCAGTGGGACATTGCCGGCCTGAAGGAGCGCACCCAGGAGGTGCTCAACCTCGACCTGCCGGTGCAGGACTGGGCGGCCGAGGAGGGCATCGCCGACGAGGAGATGCGCGAGCGCCTGAAGAAGGCGGCCGAGGAGGCCTATGCCGCGCGCTCCGAGCAGAACACGCAGGAGGTGATGACCTATGTCGAGAAGCAGGTCGTCCTGCAGACCCTCGACCACCTCTGGCGCGAGCACCTCGTCACCCTCGACCACCTGCGCCAGGTGATTGGCTGGCGCGGCTTCGCCCAGCGCGACCCGCTCAACGAGTACAAGTCCGAGGCCTTCGACCTCTTCAACAGCCTCGTCGTCGCGCTGCGCGAGCAGGTCACCGGCCAGCTCTCGCGCATCGAGATCATGTATCAGGACCCGGAGGGCGCGGACGGCACCTCGGCGAGCTTCGAGCAGGCCGGCCTCGGCCAGCCGCAGCTGCCGCAGATGTTTGCCCAGCATCTCGACCCCGTCACCGGCGAGAACGAATTCGGCCGCGGCGGTTCGGGCAGCGATGGCGGCGGCGGGCCGGCCTACGGCTACGCCGCGCGCGAAGTCTCGGCCGACACGGCCGTGCTGGAACGCAACCCCGACGACAGCACCACTTGGGGCAAGGTCGGCCGCAACGAGCCCTGCCCCTGCGGCTCGGGCAAGAAGTTCAAGCATTGCCACGGGCGGTTCGAGACCGAGGCCTGAGGGCCGCATTGGCCATTTCGGGCTCGGCCCGAACCCGCCGGGGCCTCAGGCCCCGGGCACCGTGATCACCCCGGCTGCCCGGCCGGTACCAGGATCGGCGATGGGATCCGCGCCCGCACCTTGCGCACCTGCCGCACCGTCACCGGGCGGTAGAGCTGTTTCGTCGCGTCGATGACGTGCAGGCCGGCGAAGGGCAGCGACAGGCTGGTGCCGAGCCATTCCCAGGTGCCCGCCGTCTGCAGCATCAGCCGCGAGCGCACCGGCGGCATGTAGAGCGTCTCGGCCCAACCCTCCGGCGAAAAGAGCGTGTCGCGCATCAGCCGGCCGAGCTGCGAGCGGCTATAGGGCTGGCCATGACCGAAGGGGGTGGCGTCGCGCCGCGCCCAGACACCGGTGCGGTTGGGGACGACAAGGATCATCCGGCCGCCCGGCGTCAGCACCCGCCAGACATCGGCCAGGAGTTCGCTCGGGCTCTCGACGCCTTCCAGCGCGTGGACGAGGATGACGCGATCGACCGCGGCTTCGGGCAGCGGCATCATGGTCGGGTCGGCAAGCGCCGTGATCGAGCGGCCGGTGGCCGGCCAGTTCACGACACCCTGCGTCGCCGGCATGAAGGCCAGCGTACGCTCGGCGATGTAATGGACCGACCCGAAATAGGGCGTCACGTAGCCGAGGCCGAGGATGCGCAGGCCGGAGACCGAGCCCAGGAAGCCCTCGATCGCCCGCGCTACGAAGCGATGCGTGACGAGGCCGAGCGGGCTCGCGTAGAAGGCACGCAGGTCGTTGACGTCGAGACGCATCGGGACGGGTTCCGGCACGGCCGGTTTCCTCTGCCGGACAGCTTCAGGCATGAATGGGGGTTGCCCGCTACGTGGGCAAGCGCGGCGGGGCCCATGGCTCGGAACTGCGGTGGGCAATCGCCCGTTCTCCCGCGCAATCCGCATTCGCCGCAAGGACGCGAGGCTTCATGAGCGCTGACGGATCCGAGATCCGCACCTTTCTCTGCCGCAGCGACAACATCGGCGTCCTGATCCGCGATCCCGCAACGGGCGCGTGCGCCGCGATCGACGTGCCGGATGCCGAGCCGGTGCTTGCGGCCCTCGACGAGGCGGGATGGACGCTCACGGACATCCTCGTGACGCACCGTCACGGCGACCACGTCGCCGGCATTCCCGAGGTCAAGGCGCGCACCGGCGCGAAGGTCACGGCGCCCGCCAAGGCCGGCGATGCCGTGCCGGACGTCGACCGCACGGTGGCGGAGGGCGACCAGGTCCAGGTCGGACGTTTGGAAGCGGAGGTCTGGGAGACGCCGGGCCATTGCGCCGACCACGTCAGCTACATCTTCCACGATGCCGGAGTAGCGTTTTCCGGCGACACGCTGTTCACCCTCGGCTGCGGCCGGGTGATGGAGGCCCAGCCCGAGACGCTGTGGCGCTCGCTCGAACGCTTCCTCGCTCTGCCGGACGCGACCGAGGTCTATAGCG
Source organism: Methylobacterium sp. WL9 (assembly GCF_008040035.1). Taxonomy (NCBI): domain Bacteria; kingdom Pseudomonadati; phylum Pseudomonadota; class Alphaproteobacteria; order Hyphomicrobiales; family Methylobacteriaceae; genus Methylobacterium; species Methylobacterium sp. WL9. Next base: position 33,990 of record NZ_VRVE01000002.1, on the reverse strand, counting down.
GTCACGATTACGTGCTCGCCAACGCTCGCTTCGCCCTGGCCGCGGACCCCGACAACGCCGCGCTTCGAGAGCGTATGGCGGAAGCCGAACGGCTCAAGGCACAGGGGCGGTTCATGATCCCCTCGACGATCGGAGCGGAGAAGGCGACGAATCCGTTCCTGCGCGCCGCCGAGCCGCCGCTCGCCCGCTCGGTGAAGCTCGAACCGGGAACGGACCCGGCCACAGTGTTCACCGCGCTCCGCGCCTGGAAGAATTCCTTCTGAGAAATACCGTTCGAGGCGTATGGCCCAGCCCATCGCTTCACGCGTGCTCGCGTGACAAGCGGCGGGATGCGTGAAGCCGTCTCGACCGGAGCGCATGCCCTCCCCATCCACCACGAACCCCAAGAGTGACGCGTGATCTTTCCTGCAACCACGGCCTTCTTCGCCGGCCTGTTCGGCCTCCTCTATGTCGGCCTCAGCAGCTGGGTCGTCGGCGGGCGCGTCTCGAACGACGTCCTTTTCGGCGGCGGCGGCGACTCGCTGCAGAGACGCATTCGTGCACACGGCAATTTTTCGGAGTTCGTCCCGCTCGCGCTTCTGCTGGTCGCCTTCCTCGAAGCCGGCGGCACGAAGCACTGGATCGTCCAGGCCCTGCTTGTGGTTTTGCTGATCGGCCGGATCCTGCATCCGTTCGGCTTGTTCGCGCCCAAGAACTCCCCGCAGCAATTCGCTTGCCGCGGCGGCGGTATCCTCACCACGCTCATCGTGCTGCTGATTTCCTCGATCCTGCTGCTGGTCTGATACCGGCGGCCGTAAGCGGCGCCTTCTCTGGCAGGCGGCCTCGTGCAATCGCGACTGCACGCGGCGGAGGCGTCGACCGAGAGGGCCGCTGGTTTGGCTGTCGCGACACGCTTTCGCTTGCCAAGGGCCCACTCAGCAGGGAGGTTCACCGCAGCAGGAGCGGAGCCTCCAGCGGAGTGACATGCAGCCGGCCGCGAGCATCGAGACCAGCGCCGATCCGCGCGACGACCTCGACCACGTCGGGGTCCCGCCGACATTGCGCCTGCCACCGCGGTCGCCGCGTCTCAGCGGACCGGCGGCGAGGGCACGGCCGACACCCGTCTCGACCGATGCGCGGCTGCTGGCCATCGCCTCCGACCATCTCGCCCGGCTCGGGCCCAAGGGCGTCACCGTCGTGGCCGTCGCGGCGGAAGCCGGGATGACCCACGCCAACGTCTACCGCTACTTCCCCTCGAAGGACGCTCTGCTCGATGCCGTCGCCGGGCGCTGGCTGCGCGATGTCGAGACCCGGCTCGCCGGCATCGCCGACGCGCCCGATCCGGCCGACGACAAGATCGAACGCCTGCTCACCGCGCTCAGCCTCGCCCAGCGCGCGGCGCTCGCCGACGAGCCCAACGTCTTCGCGGTCCATCTCGACGCCAGCGTGGCCTCGCGTCCCATCGCCCGCCGCCATCGCGGCCGCCTGCGTGCCCTGGTGGAGCGGGTGGTCGAGGAGGGTATCGGCACCGGGACCTTCGTCGCCCGGGACCGCGAACGCGCCATCGCCTGCATCTTCGATGCGAGTTATCGCTTCACCCACCCGCTGGCGATCCAGCAGGATGCCGAGGTCCCCCGCGACCTGCTGGAGGCGCGACTCGGTGCGGTGATCCAGGCGATCCAGCGCATGCTGCGCTCGGGCATGTTCTGAGGCCGCCAAAAGGTTAAGTGACAGATTGCACGTTCTGTCACCGAGGCCATTCCGCTGCGGCGCCGTCTCTGCACCGCACCTAAAACGCTCATATCATTGAATTTTCAGGAGGATTTGCCGGCGGTGGATCAGGATCCCGATGCTCGCGAACACCGCCTGCATTCCACGCCTTCGGGTTGAAGCAGCATGGCTTTTCCTCCAAACCAACGCCCGCAACAGGACCGGCCTGTCAGTCGCGACGATCCGGGAGGATTTCGATCCCCCGCGGCAGCCTGACGAGCCGTCGCAGGCATTCGGAGGCTCTTCGTTCATGGCACGCAGCAAGATCGCGCTCATCGGCGCCGGACAGATCGGCGGAACGCTCGCGCATCTCGCCGGCCTCAAGGAACTCGGCGACGTGGTGCTGTTCGACATCGTCGACGGCGTCCCCCAGGGCAAGGCCCTCGACATCGCCGAGTCGGCCCCGGTCGACGGCTTCGATGCCAAGTATTCCGGCGCGAGCGACTATTCCGCGATTGCCGGCGCCGACGTGGTGATCGTCACCGCCGGCGTGCCGCGCAAGCCCGGCATGAGCCGCGACGACCTGATCGGCATCAACCTGAAGGTGATGGAAGCGGTCGGCACCGGCATCAAGCAGCATGCTCCCGACGCCTTCGTGATCTGCATCACCAACCCGCTCGATGCGATGGTCTGGGCGCTGCAGAAGTTCTCCGGCCTCCCGACCAACAAGGTCGTCGGCATGGCCGGCGTGCTCGATTCCGCCCGCTTCCGCCACTTCCTGGCGGAGGAATTCAAGGTCTCGGTGGAGGACGTCACCGCCTTCGTGCTCGGTGGCCACGGCGACGACATGGTGCCGCTGACCCGCTACTCGACGGTGGCCGGCGTGCCGCTGACCGATCTGGTCAAGCTCGGCTGGACCACCCAGGAAAAACTCGACGCCATGGTCGAGCGCACCCGCAAAGGCGGCGGCGAGATCGTCAACCTGCTCAAGACCGGCTCGGCCTTCTACGCGCCCGCCGCCTCCGCCATCGCCATGGCCGAGAGCTACCTGCGCGACAAGAAGCGCGTCCTGCCCTGCGCCGCCTACCTCAAGGGCGAGTACGGCATCGACGGCATGTATGTCGGCGTGCCGGTGGTGATCGGCGAGAACGGCGTCGAGCGCGTGCTCGAAGTGACGTTCGATGATGCCGAGAAGGCGATGTTCGAGAAGTCGGTCGGTGCCGTGAAGACGCTGATCGCGGCTTGCAAGGACGTGAACCCGGCTCTCGCCTGAGCGGCCAAGCGAGTGGGGAATGGCGAATGGAAGGTGATTCCCTTCTTCGCCGCAGCCTCGACGCACCCCACTTGCCTTTCCCTATTCGCCATTCGCCCGCGGAGCGCACATGAACATCCACGAATATCAGGCCAAGGCCGTCCTCAAGGAGTTCGGCCTGCCGGTTTCCCGGGGCGTCCCGATCTTCAAGCCTGAGGAAGCAGAAGCGGCCGCCAAGGAACTCGGCGGCCCGGTCTGGGTCGTGAAGTCGCAGATCCATGCGGGCGGACGCGGCAAGGGCACCTTCAAGGGCGCGCCCGAGGGTGCCAAGGGCGGCGTGCGCGTTACCAAGTCGATCGACGAAGTGAAGCAATATGCCGGCGAGATGCTCGGACAGACGCTGGTCACGATCCAGACCGGCCCGGCCGGCAAGCAGGTCAACCGGCTCTACATCGAGGAAGGCGCGCAGATCGCCGCCGAGTTCTACCTGTCGATGCTGGTCGATCGCGAGACCGGACAGGTCGCCTTCGTCGTCTCGACGGAAGGCGGTATGGACATCGAGACGGTGGCCCACGACACGCCGGAAAAAATCGTGACCTTCTCGGTCGATCCGGCCACCGGCATCATGCCCCATCACGGCCGCGCGGTCGCCAAGGCGCTGGGCCTCACCGGCCCGCAGGCCAAGGAAGCCGCCGAACTCACCAGCAAGCTCTACGCGGCCTTCACGGCCAAGGACATGAGCATGCTGGAGATCAACCCGCTGGTGCTCACCGGCGACGGCCATCTCAAGTGCCTCGACGCCAAGATCTCCTTCGATTCGAACGCCCTCTACCGTCATCCCGACGTCGTCGCGCTGCGCGACGAGACCGAGGAGGACGCCAAGGAGATCGAAGCCTCCAAATACGACCTCGCCTACATCGCGCTCGACGGCACCATCGGCTGCATGGTCAACGGCGCCGGCCTCGCCATGGCGACGCTGGACATCATCAAGCTCTACGGCGAGGAGCCCGCGAATTTCCTCGACGTCGGCGGCGGTGCCTCGGAAGAAAAGGTCACCGCGGCCTTCAAGATCATCACCGCCGACCCGCAGGTGAAGGGCATCCTCGTCAACATCTTCGGCGGGATCATGAAATGCGACGTCATCGCCCGCGGCGTGATCGCGGCGGTGAAGGCGGTGGGCCTCGAAGTGCCGCTGGTGGTGCGCCTCGAGGGCACCAACGTCGAGCAGGGCAAGGACATCATCCGCAATTCGGGACTTAACGTGATCCCGGCGGACGACCTCGACGACGCCGCCCAGAAAATTGTTGCCGCCGTGAAGAAGGGCTGAGCGAGACCAATGTCCATCCTCATCGATGCGAACACCAAAGTCATCTGCCAGGGCTTCACCGGCAAGAACGGCACCTTCCATTCCGAGCAGGCCATTGCCTACGGGACGAAGATGGTCGGCGGCACCTCGCCGGGTAAGGGCGGGGCGACCCATCTCGGGCTGCCGGTCTTCGACACGGTCGCCGAGGCCCGCGAGGCCACCGGCGCGGAAGCCTCCGTCGTCTACGTGCCGCCGCCCGGCGCTGCCGACGCGATCTGCGAGGCGATTTCGGCCGAGATCCCGCTGATCGTCTGCATCACGGAGGGCATCCCGGTGCTCGACATGGTGCGGGTGAAGCGCGCTCTCGAAGGCTCGAAGTCGCGCCTCATCGGGCCGAACTGCCCGGGCGTCGTCACGGCCGGCGAGTGCAAGATCGGCATCATGCCGGCCAACATCTTCAAGCCGGGCTCGGTCGGCATCGTCTCGCGCTCCGGCACGCTGACCTACGAGGCGGTGTTCCAGACCACCACCGCCGGTCTCGGCCAGACGACGGCCGTCGGCATCGGCGGCGATCCGGTAAAGGGCACCGAGTTCATCTCCATGCTCGAACTGTTCCTCGCCGACGACAGGACCGAGTCGATCGTGATGATCGGCGAGATCGGCGGATCGGCCGAGGAAGAAGCCGCGCAGTTCCTGGCCGACGAGGCCAAGCGCGGCCGCAAGAAGCCGATGGTCGGCTTCATCGCCGGCCGTACCGCGCCTCCGGGCCGCCGCATGGGCCATGCCGGAGCGATCATCTCCGGGGGCAAAGGCGGCGCCGAGGACAAGATCGCGGCGATGGAGCGGGCCGGCATCCGGGTCTCGCCCTCCCCGGCGCGACTCGGATCGACCCTCGTCGAGGTCCTTAAGGGCTGAAGCCTGGCCTGCGCGCCTGTGTTGCAGCGCACGCAGTACCGCAAGGCCCATGTAGGAGACCGGGGATGAGGGCATCCCCGGTTCGAGAGAGAGGCGGTCGCACCGGCGGCCGAGTTTGAGGACACCAAGCGATGGCACGCCAGGACGCGAACGACGCCTTCCTCGAAACCTCGTTTCTGTACGGCGGCAACGCCGCCTACATCGAGGAACTCCAGGCGGCCTACGCCCGCGATCCGAACTCGGTCGATCCCGAGTGGCAGCGCTTCTTCAAGGACCTCGGCGAAGACGACGGCCTCGTCCAGAAGAACGCGGCCGGCGCCTCATGGGAGAAGCCGCACTGGCCGATCGCCCAGAACGGCGAGATCGTCTCGGCGCTGGACGGCGACTGGAGCAGCCTCGAAAAGGCCGTCGGCGACAAGATCCAGGCCCGCGCCGGCAAGCCCGCGGACGCCCCTGCCAAGGGCGCCGAGATCGTCGCCAAGACCGGCGTCTCGGTGGAGCAGGCCACCAAGGATTCCGTGCGCGCGATCATGCTGATCCGCGCCTACCGCATGCGCGGACACCTCCACGCCAAGCTCGACCCGCTGGGTCTCTCGAAGCGCGGCGACCACGAGGAGCTGCATCCGCAGCATTACGGGTTCCAGGAAGCCGACCAGGACCGGCCGATCTTCCTCGACAACGTGCTCGGCATGGAATTTTCGACGATCCGCGAGATCGTGAAGATCCTGGAGCGCACCTACTGCCAGACGCTCGGCGTCGAGTTCATGCACATCTCCGATCCGGAGGAGAAAGCCTGGATCCAGGAGCGCATCGAGGGCAAGGACAAGGAGATCTCCTTCACCCCCGAGGGCCGGCGCGCGATCCTCAACAAGCTGATCGAGGCCGAGGGCTTCGAGAAGTTCCTCGATACGAAGTACACCGGCACCAAGCGCTTCGGACTCGACGGCGGCGAGTCCATCGTTCCGGCATTGGAGCAGATCATCAAGCGCGGCGGCGCGCTCGGGGTCGAGGAGATCGTGCTCGGCATGGCCCATCGCGGCCGGCTGAACATCCTCACCAACGTGATGGCGAAGCCCTTCCGGGCGGTGTTCAACGAGTTCAAGGGCGGCTCGGCCAACCCGGCCGAGGTCGAGGGCTCGGGCGACGTGAAGTACCATCTCGGCGCCTCGTCCGATCGCGCCTTCGACGACAATCACGTCCACCTGTCGCTGACCGCCAACCCGTCCCACCTCGAGATCGTCGATCCGGTGGTGCTCGGTAAGGTGCGCGCCAAGCAGGACCAGCTTGCCAAGCCGAATGTCGAGCGCCGCAAGGTGCTGCCGCTGCTGATCCACGGCGATGCGGCCTTCGCCGGCCAGGGCGTGGTCGCCGAGTGCCTCGGCCTGTCGGGCCTGAAGGGTCACCGCACCGGCGGCTCGATCCACTTCATCATCAACAACCAGATCGGCTTCACCACCGATCCGCGCTACTCGCGCTCCTCGCCCTATCCATCCGACGTGGCGAAGATGGTGGAGGCCCCGATCTTCCACTGCAACGGCGACGACCCGGAAGCCGTGACCTTCGCCGCCAAGGTCGCGACCGAGTACCGCCAGAAGTTCGGCAAGCCCGTCGTCATCGACATGCAGTGCTACCGGCGCTTCGGCCACAACGAGGGCGACGAGCCGGCCTTCACGCAGCCGAAGATGTACCAGCTCATCCGCAAGCACCCGACGGTGCTGGAAACCTACGGCAGGAAGCTCGTGGAGCGGAGCGACCTCACGCAGGAGCAACTCGACGCCCGCAAGGCCGAGTTCCGGGCCATCCTCGACAACGAGCTCGACGTCGCCGGCAGCTACAAGGCCAACAAGGCGGACTGGCTCGACGGACGGTGGTCCGGCTTCAAGTCGGTCCGCGAAGACGTCGACGACCCGCGCCGCGGCCAGACCGGCGTGCCGGAGGCGACGTTGCGCGAGATCGCGCAGAAGATCACCACGCCACCGCCGGGCTTCCACCTCCACCGCACGATCCAGCGCTTCTTCGACAACCGCGCCAAGGCGGTCGACACTGGCCAGGGCATCGATTGGGCCACCGCCGAGGCCCTCGCCCTCGGCTCGATCCTCATCGAGGGAAACCGCATCCGGTTCTCGGGACAGGATGTCGAGCGCGGCACCTTCTCGCAGCGCCACGCCGTGGTGATCGACCAGGAGAACGAGCAGCGCTATACGCCGCTGAACTCCGTGAAGGAGGGCCAGGCCCGCATCGAGGTGATCAACTCGATGTTGTCCGAGGAGGCGGTGCTCGGCTTCGAATACGGCTACTCGGCTGCCGAGCCGAACGCGCTGGTGCTGTGGGAGGCGCAGTTCGGCGACTTCGCCAACGGCGCGCAGGTCGTCATCGACCAGTTCATCTCGAGCGGCGAGCGCAAGTGGCTGCGCATGTCCGGCCTCGTGATGCTGCTGCCGCACGGCTACGAGGGCCAGGGACCGGAGCATTCCTCCGCCCGGCTGGAGCGCTACCTGCAGATGTGCGCCGAGGACAACATGCAGGTCGCCAACTGCACGACGCCCTCGAACTACTTCCACATCCTGCGCCGCCAGCTGAAGCGCGACTTCCGCAAGCCGCTGATCCTGATGACGCCGAAGTCGCTGCTGCGCCACAAGCGCGCCGTCTCGCGCCTTGCCGACATCGCCGACGACTCGACCTTCCACCGCGTGCTCTGGGACGATGCCGAGCACGAGGATAATGGGATCAAGCTCGTCAAGGACGACAAGATCCGCCGCGTCGTGCTGTGCTCGGGCAAGGTCTATTACGACCTGTTCGATGAGCGCGAGAAGCGCGGCGTCAACGACGTCTACTTGATGCGCGTCGAGCAGCTCTATCCGTTCCCGCTCAAGGCGGTCGCCAACGAGATGAGCCGCTTCCGCAACGCGGAGGTGATCTGGTGCCAGGAGGAGCCCAAGAACATGGGCGCCTGGGCCTTCGTCGACGACTATCTCGAATGGGTGCTCGGCCAGGCCGGCTCGTCGGTGAAGCGCGCCCGCTATGTCGGCCGGCCGGCCTCGGCCTCCACCGCCGTCGGCCTGATGTCGAAGCACGTCGCCCAGCTCCAGGCCTTCCTCAACGAGGCCCTGACGGTCTGAGCATGGCCTACTTCCTGCTCAGGCTCTCGCCGCCGCGTCCGAGCTTCCCGTTCGACGCGACGGAGGCGGAGAAGACGCTGTTCGCGGAGCATTCCGGCTACTGGCTCGACAAGGCGAAGACGGGCGAGGCCGTCGCGGTCGGCCCGGTCTTCGATGCCGCGGGTACCTGGGGCCTCGCCCTCGTCGAGGCCGAAGACGAAACCGAAGCCAAACAACTCGGCGATGCGGATCCCGTCATCCGGGCGAATGCCGGCTTCGCCTATACGCTCGCGTCGATCCCATCCCTGATCCTGCGGCAGCCCTGATGCCTGCCCGCACCCTGAATTCCAGAGGAGGTCCCCGCCTAGGGGGCGATTGATCCATGGCCACCGACATTCTCGTCCCGACCCTCGGCGAATCCGTGACCGAGGCCACGATCGGCCGCTGGTTCAAGCAGCCCGGCGACACCGTCGCCGCCGACGAGCCTCTGGTGGAGCTCGAGACCGACAAGGTCACGCTCGAGATCAACGCTCCGGCCGCCGGCGAACTCGGCGAGATCCTGGTCAAGGACGGCGAGACCGTGGAGCCCGGCGCGCTGCTCGGCTCGATCGTCGAGGCCGGCAAGGGCGGCGGCGCGAAGAAGCCGGCGGCTGCCAAGGGCGCCGAGAAGTCCGAGCAGAAGGCCGAGAGCCGCAGCGAGGCGCCGGCGAAGTCAGGGGCGGACAAGGAAGGGACCGAGGCGTCGCCGCCCCAGGAATCCTCCGCCTCCTACGGCAGCCACGGCGACGCCGCGCCGCAATCGCGTCCGAACGACGAGAACGGCCCGGCCGTCGGCAAGATCGCTCGCGAGACGGGCATCGACCCCGCGACGCTGAACGGCAGCGGCAAGGACGGCCGCGTCACCAAGGGCGATATGCTCGCCGCCAAGGACGGAAAGGGCGCGCCGGCCGCGAAGTCCGAGGCGCCGGCTCAGGAGGCCAAGCCCCCGGCCCCGCCGCGCCCGGCCTCCGCACCGGACGATGCCGCACGCGAAGAGCGCGTGAAGATGACGAAGCTCCGGCAGACCATCGCCCGGCGCCTCAAGAGCGCGCAGGACAATGCCGCGATGCTCACCACGTTCAACGACGTGGACATGGGCGCCGTGATGGCGATGCGCACCCAGTACAAGGACATGTTCGAGAAGAAGCACGGCACCAAGCTCGGCTTCATGGGCTTCTTCACCAAGGCGGTGATCGGCGCCCTCAAGGACGTGCCGGCGGTCAACGCCGAGATCGACGGGCAGGACCTCGTCTACAAGAACTACTACCATATCGGAATCGCCGTCGGGACCGATAAGGGCCTCGTCGTTCCGGTGGTGCGCAACGCCGACGACCTCTCCATCGCCGGCATCGAGAAGACGATCTCGGGTTTCGGCAAGAAGGCCCGCGACGGCAAGCTCTCGATCGACGAGATGCAGGGCGGCACCTTCACCATCACCAACGGCGGCATCTACGGCTCGCTGATGTCCACTCCGATCCTCAACGCACCCCAGTCCGGCATCCTCGGCATGCACCGGATCGAAGAACGGCCGGTGGTCCGGGCCGGAAAGATCGAGGCGCGGCCGATGATGTATCTGGCGCTGTCCTACGACCACCGCATCGTGGACGGGAAGGAGGCCGTAACCTTCCTGGTGCGGGTGAAGGAGGCGCTGGAGGACCCGGCGCGGCTCGTGCTGGATTTGTAATCGGACTGGATTGCAGCCCGCATTCTTCCCAATCGAACACGTCTTTCGATGGTGGCGGCACCTGCCATCGCACTCTTGAGCCGAGAACTGAATGTCCTACGATCTCGTCGTCATCGGCACCGGCCCCGGCGGCTACGTCTGTGCGATCCGCGCGGCGCAGCTCGGTCTCAAGACGGCCGTCGTCGAGAAGCGGGCGACGCATGGCGGCACATGCCTCAACGTCGGCTGCATCCCGTCGAAGGCGCTGCTGCACGCCTCCGAGGCCTTCGAGGAGGCGACCAAGCACTTTCCGGATCTCGGCATCCAGGTCGGGACGCCAAAGCTCGATCTCGCGAAGATGCAGGCGTTCAAGCAGAGCGGCGTCGACGGCAACACCAAGGGCGTCGAATTCCTGCTGAAGAAGAACAAGGTCGACGCCTATCACGGCATCGGGCGCATCGCCGGCGCCGGCCGCGTCGAGGTGATCTCCGAGGACGGGGGCAACCAGATGCTGGAGGCCCGCAACATCGTCATCGCCACGGGCTCGGACGTGACCCGACTCCCCGGCGTCGAGATCGACGAAAAGGTCGTCGTCTCATCCACCGGCGCGCTCGAGCTGGCCAAGGTGCCGAAGAAGCTCGTGGTGATCGGCGCCGGCGTGATCGGCCTCGAACTCGGCTCGGTCTGGCGGCGTCTCGGCGCCGAGGTCGTAGTGATCGAGTATCTCGACCGCGTGCTGCCAGGCATGGACGGCGAGGTCGGCAAGCAGTTCCAGAAGATCCTGGCCAAGCAGGGCATCGCATTCAAGCTGTCCTCGAAGGTGACGGGCGTGGAGGCGGCCAAGGGCGGCGCGACCGTCACCGTCGAGCCAGCGGCCGGCGGCGAACCCGAGAAGATCAAGGCCGACGTGGTGCTCGTGGCGATCGGGCGTGTGCCCTACACCCAGGGCCTCGGCCTCGAAGAGGCCGGCGTCCAGATGGACGACAAGGGCCGCGTCCAGACCGACAGCCACTACGCCACCAACGTCACCGGCATCTACGCCATCGGCGACGTGATCGCTGGGCCGATGCTCGCCCACAAGGCCGAGGACGAGGGCGTGGCGCTGGCCGAGATCCTGGCCGGCCAGTCCGGCCACGTAAATTACGGCGTGATCCCGAACGTGGTCTACACCTTCCCCGAGGTCGCCTCGGTCGGCCGCACCGAGGAGGAGTTGAAGAAGGACGGGGTCGCCTACAACACCGGCAAATTCCCGTTCACCGCCAACGGCCGCGCCAAGGCCAACGGCACCACGGACGGTTTCGTGAAGATCCTGGCCGATGCCGAGACCGACAAGGTGCTCGGCGTCCACATCGTCGGCGCGGATGCGGGCAACCTCATCGCCGAGGTCGCGGTGGCCATGGAATTCTCGGCCTCGGCCGAGGACATCGCCCGCACCTGCCACGCCCATCCGACGCTGACCGAGGCGGTGAAGGAAGCGGCGCTCGCGGTGGGCAAGCGCGCGATTCATATCTGAGCGCGGGTCAACAAACGCACCGCCGTCATCGCGAGCGCAGCGAAGCGATCAAGGCTATACCTACGCCGTCGGGAAGTGGCCCTGGATTGCTTCGGCTTCGCCTCGCAATGACAGTTTCAGGTCTCGACGAGACCGCTGCTCGATCCGGAGGCCTCGGAATGTCCGCCGCCATGCGGAAGTCCGAGGTATTCGTTCGACCGCATCTCGATCAGCCGCGAAACGGTACGCTCGAACTCGAAGGCCTCGCGGCCTTCCGTGCCGGTGTAGAGGTCCGGCGCCTCCGCCGCGGCCGAGGCGATCAGCTTCACGTGGGCGTCGTAGAGCGTGTCGACCAGCGTGATGAAGCGCTTGGCCTCATTCCGGGTCTCGGGACTCATCACCGGAATGTCCGAGACGACCAGCGTGTGGAACGTGTTGGCCAGCGCCATGTAGTCGGAGGCCCCGAGCGGCCGCGCGCAGAGATCCTCGAACGAGAACCGTGCCACGCCGCCCGCCTCTTCCGGCACCGGGACCTCGCGCCCCTTCACGCGTACGGAGCCGGGCTTGCCCTTGGCCTTGCCGGTGAGCGCCTTGAAGGCCTCGTCGAGCGCCGCGTTCGCGCTCCCCTCCCCGGTCAGGTGGTAGACCGAGCTGCCGCCGAGTTTCTCCAGCCGGAAATCCGTGCGGGAATCGAGGCGCAGCACGGCGACGCGCTCCTGCAATTCGGCGATGAAGGGCAGGAACAGCGCGCGGTTGAGACCGCCCTCGTAGAGCCGGTCGGGCTCCACGTTGGAGGTGGCGACCACCGTGACGCCGCGCTTGAACAGGGCCGCGAACAGCCGGCCGAGCAGCATCGCGTCGGCGATGTCGGTGACGGTGAATTCGTCGAAGCAGAGCAGCGTGGCTTCCGCCGCCAGCGCGTCGGCCACCGGCGGGATCGGGTCGTCGCCCTTGGCCTGACCCGCCTTGACCGCCTGCCGGTGGGCATGGATGCGCTCGTGCGCGTCGGCCATGAAGCCGTGGAAATGGATACGCCGCTTCGGTGCCGGGGCGGCCTCGTGGAACAGGTCCATCAGCATGGTCTTGCCGCGGCCGACCGAGCCCGAGATGTAGAGCCCCTTCACCGGCCCGGCATCGTCGTCCTTGCGGCCGAACAGCCAGCCGAGCGCGCTGCCCTTGCTGGCGCGCTTGCGCCGCCCGAGATCGACCGCCAGCCGGTCGAGGGCTTTCACCAGCTTGATCTGGGCCGGATCGCTCTCGATCGCGCCGGATCGTGTCAGGGCCTCGTAGCGGTCGAAGACCGGACCCGGGGAGACGGCGCCGGCTCGGGCCTGCTCCGAGGGAGACGCCATCGGGCTCACAGTCTGACTCACGACGAAACGCCCCTGCCCCGCGCGGCGCGATCCCATCCCGCCACGGAGGATCCGTAAGGCCGACGGGATCGAGAGCAACCTGTGCCGCGCGGATCCGGCCGGATCAAGCCCGCGATGGTGCGCAGCCCCTATCCGACGCGGACGCCCGTCGCGGCTTCGGGGTCACGGGTCCGGCGGCGCGTTCGCGTTGCCGTCGCTCCGGTCGCGGTAGGCGGCGGCGCGGCCGAGCAGGATCAGGGTGATCGGCGTCGTCACGGTGAGAAACAGGCCGATCAGCAGGTCGCGCAGGACCGGGCGGCCGTCGGCAGCCGAGAAGTAGACGATCGAGGCCGCCAGGATCATGGCCATGCCGAGCGTCGCCCCCAGGGTCGGGGCGTGGACGCGCTCGTAGAAGGTCTTCAGCCGGATCAGGCCGACGGCGCCGACGAGCGAGATGCCGGCACCGGCGAGGGCCAGCGCCGACACCAGCCACGCGGCCCAATCGGGCAGGTCGCCGGGGCTCACCGGATCACCTCGCCGTGGACCAGGAACTTGGCCAGGGCCACGGTCGCCGCGAAGCCGAGCATGCCGATCACGAGCGCGGCCTCGAAATACAGGCCGCTGCCGGTGCGCATGCCGTGCACGACGATCGCCAGCATGCCGTTGAGGTAGAGCGTGTCGAGGCCGAGCACGCGGTCCTGGGCGCGGGGGCCGCGCAGGATGCGCCATGCCGCGATCGCCATCGCCAGCACCAGCATCGCCTGGGCGAGGCCGAGGCCGTAGGCGAGGACGAGGGCAGCGCTCACGAAAAGACCTCCATCAGCGGGCGCTCGTAACGGTCCTTGATCCGGCGGACCCATTCGTCGCCGTCGACGAGGTCGAGCACGTGCAGGAGCAGGTGCCCGGTATGGGAATCGTACTGGATCCAGAGCGTGCCGGGTGTGGCCGTCACGATGATCGAGAGGACCGCGAGGCCGTAGCGGCTGCGCAGGTCGAGGGGAATCGAGACGAAGCCGGCGCGCCGGTCGCCCCGGCGCAGGCCGAGGATGACTTTCGCGACGTCGCGGTTGGAACGCAGCACGTCGTAGAGCACGAGCACGGCGAGCTTCAGGATCGTGCCGGGCGCGCGGACATGGACAGCCTCCGGCTCCAGGGTCCGCATGACGGAGGGTACGACGAGCCCGACGAGCACTGCCGACAGGGCGGTCGCGGGGGTCACCGGCGCGTTCAGGAGCAGCCACGTCACGGCGAGGCCGAGCGAGAGCAGCGGATGGGGCAAGATCCGTCTCATGATGCCCGGCTCATGACGCGCCTCCGCCGAGCACCGCGTGGATATAGTCGGCGGGGGCTGCCAGCCATTCCACCGTCCTGTCGGCATAGGCGAGGCCCGTGCCGGCCCAGAACGTCAGGGCGAGGCAGGCGGCGAGCAGCCCGGCGAGCGCCGCGAATTCCGGGGTGCCGACCACCGGATCTGGATCGTCGCTCGGGACCCAGAAGCCGAGGATGCCGAGCCGCACCAGCGGCATCAGCGTACCGAGGCTGGAGGCGGTGAGCACGCCGACGAGCGCCCAGGCGGAAGCGGACATCGCACCGGCGGCGAGCCCCGAGAATATCGCGAGCTTGCCGACGAAACCGGCGAGCGGCGGCAGCCCTGCCAGCATCAGCGTGCAGAGCAGGAAGCCGCCGCCGAGGATCGCCACGGCGGCCGGGACCACGCGGCCGACCTCGCTCTCGCCCGCATCGTCGAACGGATCGGTGTACTCGTCCTCGAATACCGCCTGCGCCGCGGCGGCCGGGTCGCGGCCGCGGCGCAGGATCTCGGCCAGCAGGAACAGCGCACCGGCCGCCAGCGTGGAGCCGACGAGATAGTACAGCGCACCCGCAAGCGCAGGCCCGCTCCCGGTGCCCAGTGCCGCGAGCACAGTGCCTGACGAGATCATCACGGCGTAGGCGGCCGCCCGCGACAGATCCCGGGCACCGAGGATGCCGATGGTGCCGTAGGCGACGGTCGCCAGCCCGGCGGCGAGCAGCCAGGACAGGCCGAATCCGGCGGACGCGCCCGCGCCGAACAGGAGCGACTCCAGCCGCACCACGACGTAGATTCCGACCTTGCTGAGGATGGCGAGGATGGCTGCCGCCGGCGCGCTCGCGGCCGAATAGGTCGGCGGCAGCCAGAAACCGAGGGGCCAGGCGCTGCACTTGATCAGGAAGGCGATGCCGAGCACCGCGCATCCGACCGCGAAGAGCCCGGCTTCGGGACTGGGCGGACCCGAAAGCCGCCGGGCGAGATCGGCCATGTTGAGCGTGCCCATGGTGCCGTAGATCAGGCTGACGCCGATGAGGAAGAACAGCGACGCGATCAGGTTCACGGCGATGTAGGCGAGGCCCGCCTTGATCCGCGCCGCGCCCGAGCCGTGCAGCACGAGGCCGTAGGACGCCGCAAGCATCACCTCGAAGAATACGAACAGGTTGAACAGGTCCCCGGTGAGGAAAGCGCCGTTCACGCCCATCAGCAGCAGCAGGAACAGGGCATGGAAGCGCGGCCCGGCCCGGTCCCAGCGGGCCAGGGAGAACACCAGGGCGCAGAGACCCAGCACGCCCGTCAGCGCCAGCATCATGGCCGAGAGCCGGTCGACGACGAGGACGATACCGTAGGGCGCGGCCCAGTTCCCGAGCCGGTAGACCTGCGGCTGCACGGCCGCGGCCTGCAGCAGGGCGAAGGCCGCCGCCAGAAGCACCGTGACGGTGGCGAGGCTGATCGCCGCCTTGAGGCCGCTGCGGCGCTCGTCCAGCAGCAGCATCGCCCCGGCCGAGGCAATGGGCAGGACCACCGGCAGGACGACGAGGTGGTCGGTCCAATGGGTCATGGGCCGGGCTCGCCTCCGTCGACATGGTCGCTGCCGGTGATGCCGCGGGCGGCGAGCAGGACGACGAGGAACAGGGCGGTCAGCGCGAAGCTGATCACCAGGGCGGTGAGGACCAGCGCCTGCGGCACCGGGTCGGAGACCTGTGCGCCGACGGCGCCGGCATCCAGCACCGGCGGCGCATCGACCCGCAACCGCCCCATCGCGAAGATGAACAGGTTGACCGCGTAGGTCAGCAGCGACAGCCCGAGCACCACCTGGAAGGTCCGCGGCCGCAGCATCAGCCACACGCCCGAGGCGGCGAACACGCCGATGCCGAGGGACAGCACGATCTCCATCAGGCTTGCGTCTCCGCCGCGGCCTCGGTGGACGCTTCGCGCTGGCGGCGCAGGGATTGCCGCGCCAGGGCGACGAGCATCAGCACAGTCGCCCCGACCACCAGCACCACGACGCCGAGATCGAACGCCACCGCGCTGGCGAGCGGGATCTTTCCGAGGATCGGCAGCTCGGCATACTGGAAGGACGCGGTGAGGAACGGGTTGCCGAACAGCCACGGCACGGCGCCGGACAGCACCGCGACGAGCAGCCCGACCCCAATCCACGCGATCGGCCGGATGCGCAGGCGCTCCTCGACCCATTCGGCCCCGCAGGCCATGTATTGCAGGACGAAGGCGATCGAGAGCGCGATGCCCGCCGCGAAGCCGCCGCCCGGAAGGTCGTGCCCGCGCAGGAACAGGTGCAGCGCGAGCACGACGACGAAGGGAAACAGCCAGGTCATCACCACGCCGGGAATCAGCATGGTATCGGCGGCGGTGTCTCCGACCTCGCGGTGTTCGTGGGCGTGGTCGGCGGCCTCCTGACGGAGCTGCTGCTTCGGCCGTTCCAGGCTGTCGGCGGCCGGACGGAACCGGCGCAGCAATGCGAATACCGTCAGGCCGACCACGCCGAGGACCGAGATCTCGCCGAGCGTGTCGAAGGCGCGGAAATCGACCAGCAGGACGTTGACGACGTTGCGCCCGCCGGCCTGGGGATAGGCCTCGTCGACGAACCAGCGGGCGATGCCCTCGGGCGCCGGGCGGGTCATCACGGCGTAGGCGAGGCCCGCGAGCCCCGCGCCGAAGGCCGTCGCGATGCCGAAATCGGTGATCCGGCGGCGACGCGCCCGCGCCTTCTCGGCGGCGGGGGCCGGAATTTCCTGCTTGCGCTTGGGCAGCCAGCGCAAGCCGAGCAGCAGTAGAACGCCGGTGACGACCTCGACGAGAAGCTGCGTCATCGCGAGGTCGGGTGCCGACAGCCAGACGAAGGTGAGGCTGCCGACGAGGCCTGCCCCGCTCGTGAGCATGACCGCCGAGAGGCGATGATACTTGGCGCGCCGCGCCGCCCCCACGGCACAGGCCGCGCCGACGAACCAGAGCAGCGCGAAGACCGGATCGATGCCGGCGAGAGGCGCCGGCGAGAGCGTCGCGCCGGGCATCGCGAAAAACCCGGCGCCGAACGCGGCCGCGACGGACGCCGCCAGCGCGACGAGGAACAGGGCGCGCAGCTGCCCCTGCAGGCGCGTCGCGCCGAGGACGACTTCGATACGGCGCGCGCCGTGCACGAGGCCGCTCATGCCGCGCTCGAACAGCCAGCCGCCGTCGAGCCGGTCCATCAGCCAGGGGCCGCCGCGCGGATTCGAATTGATGCGCCTGCCGAATGAGACGTAGAGCGCTACGCCTCCGGCCAGCGCCCCGACGCTCATCGCCAGGGGCGCGTTGACGCCGTGCCAGATCGCGAGGTCGTAGGCGGGCGCGGCATCGCCGAACACGGCGCGCACGGCGCTCTCCAGGGCCGGGCCGATGGTGAGGTTCGGGACGAGCCCGATGGCGACGCAGGCGAAGACCAGCAGCTCGATCGGCAGGCGCATGTAGCGCGGCGGCTCGTGCGGCGCCTTCGGCAGGTCGTGCGGCGGGGGCCCGAAGAAGGCCTGCCGGATGAAGCGCAGCGAGTAGAGCACGGTGAAAGCCGAGGCCAGCGTCGCCAGCACCGGCAGGGCGAGGTGCAGCGGGTGTTCGCCCAGGTTGTCGACGGCCTCCGACAGGAACATCTCCTTGGAAAGGAAGCCGTTCAGCAGGGGCACGCCGGCCATCGCGGCCGCCGCGACCATGGCGAGCGTCGCGGTATACGGCATCGCCCGCCACAACCCGCTGAGGCGGCGCATGTCGCGGGTGCCGGTCTCGTGGTCGATGATGCCGGCGGCCATGAACAGCGACGCCTTGAAGGTCGCGTGGTTCACGGTGTGGAAGATCGCGGCCACCACGGCGAGCGGCGAATCGAGCCCGAGCAGCAGCGTGATCAGCCCGAGATGGCTGATGGTGGAATAGGCCAGCAGGCCTTTCAGGTCGTGCTGGAAGATCGCGCTCCAGGCGCCGACCAGCATCGTCGCCATGCCGGCGCTGCCGACGATCCAGTACCAGGCGTCGGTGCCCGACAGCACCGGCCAGAGGCGGATCATCAGGAAGATGCCGGCCTTCACCATGGTGGCCGAGTGCAGGTAGGCGCTGATCGGCGTCGGCGCGGCCATGGCGCGTGGCAGCCAGACGTGGAACGGGAACTGCGCCGACTTGGTCAGCGCGGCCATCAGGATCAGCAGCACGGCCGGCAGGTAGAGCGGGCTCGACCGGATCGCGTCGCCGGAGGCGAGAACCACGGCGAGATCGTAGCTGCCGACGATGCGGCCGAGGATCACCGTGCCGGCGAGCAGGCACAGCCCGCCGAGCGCCGTGATGGTCAGCGCCATGCGCGCGCCGTCGCGGGCCGAAGGGTTGTCGTACCAGTAGCCGATCAGGAGGAACGAGAAGACGCTCGTGAGCTCCCAGAACACCACGAGCTGGATCAGGTTGCCGGACAGGACGATGCCGAGCATCGCGCCGACGAAGCCGAGGAAGAACGCGAACAGCCGTGGCACCGGATCGTCGGGCGCCATGTAGTAGCGGGCGTAGAGCACCACGAGTGCGCCGATCGCGAGCACCAGCACCGCGAACAGCCAGGACAGCCCGTCGAGCCGGAAGACGAAGGCCACGCCGAGCGTGGGCAGCCAGTCGATGCGCTGCACCACGGTGCCGCCCCCGGCGACCTGCGGATAGAGCGCCGCGATGCAGCCGAGGCTCGCCAGGGTGACGACACCGGCCAGGAGGGCGGCGGTGGTGCGCGCGTTCCGCGGCAGGACGGCCGCGACGGCGCTGCCGAAGAAGGGCAGGAGCGCAGCGGCAGCGAGAAGGAACTCGGCGGACATCAAGGGCGGCAAGGCTCGGAGCCGGCGATCATACGCGTCCTGTGCACGCGTTTTCGGCGTTTGTCGCGCCCGCTGCCCCGATGCGGGCGCACGGGTCGGTTGATGCGGGACCATCGGGGGACGGAAAGACGCAATCCTCGCGCGTCGTGACGTCGGAGACCAAAAAACGCAACCGGACCGTCACGGTGCGCCGAGCGCGGCGACCACCTCCGCCATCAGCGGCCGGTCCTTCGGGTCGGGTTGGGTACAGGCCCGCGCCAGCGTGCCGATGTCATCACGCCCGGCCTCGCAGCGCGCCAGAAGCTCGCCGAGCAGCAGGCCCCAGGCCTTCACCTCGATCCGCTGCAGCGCTTCGCCGGCAGGGCCCGGCGGCAGCATCGAGGCGGCGCCGAAATCGCTCAGCACCGCCGCCCCGGCCGTGCCGTCCCATAGCAGGTTGTGGGCGTAGAGGTCGCCGTGAAGCAGGCCGCGTTCATGGAGATGCGCCGCGGCCGACGCCGTGGCATGGGCGATCCGAAGTGCCACGCCCGGATCGAGCCGCAACGCCGGATCGTAGACATCGCGGCTGCACGACGAAAGGCTCGGCGGGCCGGCGAGGACGCGCCAGTGCGACGGCAGCAGGCGCAGCGCCAGCCCCTCCATCCCATCGGGATGGCCGACGAGCCGGCCGAGGCCGCCAGTCAGGTTCGGATGGTCGCCGGCCGCGAGGCAGGCCGCCATCTCGCGCTCGGGCAGGCCGTCGCTGGTCATCGCACCCTTGAACAGCTTGAGCGCCACCGGCCGCGCCTCGCCCCCGCCCCGCCAGAGCGCGCGATGGATGACGCCCGACGCGCCCTCCCCCAAGCGCTCGCCGAGGTCGAGATCGGCCCACGGCACCAGCGCAATGTCCTGGGGCGGAACCTCTCCTTCGAGCGGATTTCCGGCGAAGGACAGCCAGGCGAGGCTAGGCAGCGCCGTCAGCCAGGGCGGCAGCCCCGCGAAGCGGTTGGCGGACAGGCGGATCAGTTCGAGATTCTCGGCGTTTGCGAGGCTCCCCGGCAGGTCCCGCAGCCGGTTGCCGGCCAGCAGCAGTTTCTGGAGATGCGGACGCTCGCCGAGTGCGTTCGGCAGCCGCTCGATGCGGTTATCCGTGAGCGTCAGCCAGCGCAGGCGCGGCGGCAGCGCCTCGCCCGGCACCTCGCGCGTCCCGGTGCCGCGCATGCCGATCTGGCTGAGCGCCGCGCAGTCGCCGAGGGCCGGCGGCATCCGATCGAAGCGGTTGCCGGAACAGAACAGTACGCGGAGGTTCCGCAGCCGGCCGATGTCGTCGGGCAACCTGGTGAGGGTGCCGCCGCTGAGGTCAAGCACCTCCAGGCTGTCCGCCAGCCCGAAGATCTCCTGAGGGAATTCATCGAGGCAGCCGGGCAAGCGCAGTTCCCGCACTCCGGCGAGATCGCCGCGGCGGAGTGCGGTCAGCGTGTCGGTCGATGAGAGACGCATCGTGCCGCAGCCGCTCACGCCAGCGGGCGCCGCCGCGACATCGGGTTGCGGTCGGCCTCGGCCTCGCCGTGGCTCGCCGCCTCGTAGGCGGTGACGATGCGGCGGACGAGGTCGTGCCGCACCACGTCGACGTCGCGGAAGCGGACGCGGCCGATGCCCTCGACGCCGTCCAGGATACTCACCGCCTCGACGAGGCCGGATTTTTGGCCCGGCGGCAGGTCGATCTGGCTCGGATCGCCGGTGATGATCATGCGCGAGTTCTCGCCCAACCGGGTGAGAAACATCTTCATCTGCATGGAGGTGGTGTTTTGAGCTTCGTCGAGCAGCACGACGGCGTTGGTGAGCGTGCGCCCGCGCATGAAGGCGAGCGGCGCGATCTCGATCACGCCGGTCTGCAGGCCGCGATCGACGTGGCGGGCCTCCATGAAGTCGTAGAGCGCGTCGTAGATCGGGCGCAGATACGGATCGACCTTTTCGCGCATGTCGCCCGGTAGGAAGCCGAGGCGCTCGCCGGCTTCCACCGCCGGGCGCGACAGAATCAGCCGCTCGGCGTGGCCCTGCTCCAATAGCGAGACCGCATGGCCCACGGCGAGCCAGGTCTTTCCGGTGCCGGCCGGGCCCTCGGCGAAGACGAGTTCGTTCGAGCGCAGCAGCTTGATATACTCGCTCTGCGCCGCGTTGCGGGCGCGCACGGCCCCACGGCGGCGGGTGGCGATCTGTTCGAAATGCTCGCGTTCCGGCTCGGCGGCGACCTCGGCCGAGGGAAACAGGTTGCCCTGGACCGTAACCTCCTGGATCACCCCGTCGACGTCGCCGAGCGTCAGGGCCGTACCGCCCTTGGCGACGCGGCCGTAGAGCCGTTCGAACACCCGACGGGCCTTCTCGGCGGCATCCGGCGGCCCCTTCAGGACGAGGTGGTTGCCGAGCGCGGTCGCCGTGACCTCGAGCCGGCGCTCGATGTGGGCGACGTTCTGGTCGTATTGGCCGAAGACCAGGCTCGCGAGCCGGTTGTCCTCGAAGGTCAGCGAAACCTCCACCGTTTCGGCGAGGCCGCTGCGGGCGGCCGATCCCCGGGCCTTCAGCCCACGCCCGGCGTCAGTCGGCACGCGATCGATCCTTCAAGCGCTCGTCCTCATGCAGTGGTCACGCGGCGGCCGCCGCATCGGTTTCCAACGCGCCGAACAGGCTGTTGGAGCCGCAACGCACGATCCGCACGCTCTGCAGCGTGCCGATGGTAGAGGTGGGAGCGTCGAACTGCACCATCAGCAGGTGCGGCGTCTTGCCGGCGACCTGACCCGGATGCCGGCCGGCCTTCTCCACCAGCACCTCGACGGTGCTGCCGACGGTCGCGGCGTTGAAGGCGTGGCGCTGCGCGTCGAGGAGGGCCTGAAGCCGTGACAGGCGCTCGCTCATCACGCTCTCGGGCACGGCGTCCGTACGATCGGCGGCCGGCGTGCCGGGGCGGGGGCTGTACTTGAAGGAGAAGGCGCTGGCGAAGGTGAGGTCGGCGACGAGCCGCATCGTCTCCTCGAACTCGGCATCGGTCTCGCCGGGGAAGCCGACAATGAAGTCCGAGGACAGGGCGATGTCGGGCCGCACGGTGCGCACGCGTTCGATGATGCGGCGGTAGTCGTCGGCGGTGTGCTTGCGGTTCATCGCCTGCAGCACACGAGTCGAGCCCGACTGCACGGGCAGGTGCAGGTAGGGCATCACCAGCGGGTTGTCGCCATGGGCGGCGATGAGGTCGTCGCCCATGTCGTTGGGGTGGCTCGTCATGTAGCGCAGGCGCTTGAGGCCCGGCAGGTCGGCGAGCGCGCGCATCAGCCCGGCGAGCGTCGCGGTGGCACCGCCGACCCCCTCGCCGTGATAGGCGTTCACGTTCTGGCCGATCAGGGTGATTTCGCGCACGCCCCCGGCGACCAGCGCCTCGGCCTCGGCCCGGATCGCCGCGACCGAGCGCGAGACCTCGGCGCCGCGGGTGTAGGGCACCACGCAGAAGGCGCAGAACTTGTCGCAGCCTTCCTGGATGGTGAGAAAGCCGGTGACGCCGCGGGTACGGCGGGCCGGCAACCGCGAAAACTTGTCCTCGATCGGGAATTCGGTGTCGACGACGCGGCGGCGATGCGACTCGGCGAGGAGTTCCGGCAGGCGGTGGTAGCTCTGCGGCCCGACCACCACGTCGACGGCCGGGGTGCGCGCCAGGATCTCGCGCCCTTCCGCCTGCGCAACGCAGCCCGCCACGACGATCCGGGTATCTTGGCCCCGCTCGGCCCGCTCGGCCTTGAGCACGCGGAGCCGCCCGACCTCGGAAAACACCTTGTCGGCGGCCTTCTCGCGGATGTGGCAGGTGTTGAGGACGACGACGTCCGCCTCCTCGACCACCTCCGTCGCGGCATAGCCCTCGGCCGCGAGCAGGTCCGCCATGCGGCCCGCATCGTAGGCGTTCATCTGGCAGCCGTAGGATTTGACGAAGGCTTTCTTCAACGTGTCCTGCTTCAGCGCGTCTTGGCCGTGTGGCATTGTTTCAACCGTTCGGCCCGCGCCGACGGTCGCTCGATCAGGCAGCCGCCTTAGCATGCTTTCACGCGCGCGTCGCCGAGGGGAAACGGAGGAGACCGGCATTCCCGACCTGACCACGGACCCGGGCTTTTTCGAGCTCCTGACCGGCAGCCATCGCCGTCTCGTCGGCCGGCCGCTACTTCCGGACGGGGCGGATGCGGACTGGGCTTACCGGCTGGCGCCCTTCGCGCTCCTCGCGCACGACACCGCCCCCGACCCGTGCTTCGTCTATGCCAACCGCATGGCACAGGAGAACTTCGGCTATTCCCGCGACGAACTGATCGGCATGCCCTCGCGGCTCTCGGCGGAAGCGCCCGACCGGGCCGAGCGCGACCGGCTGCTCGCGGCCGTCGCCCGCAATGGCTGCGTCGCCGGCTATTCCGGAATCCGCATCGCGAAGTCGGGCCGGCGCTTCCCGATCGTAGATGTCGTGGTCTGGCAGTTGATCGACGCGGACGGCGTAACGCACGGACAGGCGGCGACGTACCGGCTGCCGCCGGGCGGTTGAAGCGTTCAGACAGCCGCGACCCCCGGGGCCGACACGTCGGCGCCCTCGCGGCCGCTCTCGCGCTCGGCGGCCTCCGCCATGCGTGCACCGTTCCCCGCCGTCGGCCTCCCGGCAATCGCATGCCGCAGCGATTGCCGCACGGCGGCTTCGGCCTGGGCGGTGGCGGCCTTGCGATCGGTGCCGGGCTCGAAGGCGATCGGCGCGCCCCACACCACCTGCAGGTCGATCGGGCCGCGCCGCGCGAACAGGTCGAGATGGGGCGCGAGCTCCATGTCGCCGTACCAGGCGACCTCCGGGCGCTCGATGCGCGTCAGCGGCAGGCCGGCGCGGCCGGTATAGGCCAGGGCCAGGGGCTGCAGGCGGATGCGGGCAAGGCCTCCGGTTCCCTCCGCGAGCGCCTCGCGGGCGGCGCCGACGAGGGAGGAGCGGAACGGCAGCAGGCGCAGGCCGTCGCCGGTGGTGCCCTCCGCGAACAGCACGACGAGCTCGCCGGCGGAGAGGCGTTCGCCGATCATGGAGTTGACGGTGGCCGTGGCGCCGCGGCGGGCGCGGTCGATGAAGACCGTGCGCTGGAGCCGCGCGAAGGTTCCGATCACCGGCCAGCCGGCGATCTCGGATTTCGCCACGAAGGAGAGCGGACGCAGGGAGCCAAGCACGACGATATCGAGCCAGGATACGTGGTTGGAGAGCACCAGCGCCGGCTCGCCGACCTCCGGCGGGGTGCCGCTCTGCGTGACGCGGACCGAGAACAGCCACAGGAAAAGACGGTGCAGCAGCATCGGCAGGCGGCCGGCGAGACGGCCGCGGCCGTAGCGCAGGCTCAGCACGTGCGGCCCGACGATCGCCGCGAAGAACAGCGCGTAGACGACGAGCCGCGCGATGAACACGATGCGCGTCATGGCGCTCAGATCGCGGTGCGCCCGCTCACGCCAGCGTCGCGCGCATGGTGAGCGCCGTGGCGCGGCTACCGTCGGGGCGGGCGTAGTAGCCGGTGCGCTCGCCGGTCTTGGCGAAGCCGTGGCGGGTGTAGAGCTTCAGCGCCGGGGCGTTGCCCTCGTCGACCTCGAGATGGACGTTGCGCACGCCGGCGAAGCTCAGCGCCGTCAGATGCTCGCGCAGCAGGCGATGACTGTGGCCGCCGCCGCGGATCGCGGGCGACAGCACGATGGTCAGGATTTCGGCCTCGTCCTCGACCTTGCGCGAGAGCGCGAAGCCGTGGACGCCGTTGCCGCGCCAGAGCGCATGCGCCTCGGTGGAGCGTTCGCAGAGCATGCGCTCGAATTCGTGTGCGTCCCAGGGCCGGGCGAAGGCGGTGGCGTGGAGGCGCGAGAGCGTGGCCGCCTGGGCGGGATCGCGCAGGGGCGCGACGTAGGGCGTCGGGCCCCAGGCGTCCCACCAGGCGGACCACCAGTCGAGGGCCCAGAAGGGCGACAGGGCGCGCGTCATCGCAGGGCGATCCTCGCATGATCCTGGGGCTGGGCGTCGACGCCACGCAGGTAGAGCGGGCGCGGCAATGCCTGTTCGGGATCGGCCACCAGCCCGAGTTGGGCGACCCAGCCGATCTGCGGCGGGCCGGTCTCGGCGACACGGACGGCGATGCCGCGGGCCTTGGCTACGGCCGCGAGCGCCGGTGCGCCGGATCCGACGAGGGTGACGCCCTCCGAGAGGTCCTCCGCCGAGATGCGATCCACCGCCTGCTCGATCGCGAGGCGGGACGGCGCCACCGCGACGCCCGCGCCGCTGATCGCCTGAAGATAGACGGCGCCGTGGCGCGCATCGATCGCGGCGATCACGAGCCCGTCGGCATTGAGCGCGAGTTGCGGCGCGAGCAGCGCCGACAGGGTCGTGACTCCGACGACGGGGATCTTGGCGGCGAGACCGATGGCGCGGGCGGCGGAAAGGCCGACGCGCAGGCCGGTATAGCTGCCGGGGCCAACGGTGACGGCCACGCGGTCGAGGCTCTCGAAGCCGCCGTCGATCTGCGCCATCACCCGCTCGATCAGCGGCAGCAGCGCCTCGGCATGCCCGCGGGCGAGCGTCATCGTCTCCACGCCGAGAAGCTCCTCGCTCTCGTCGTTGGCAACGCAGGCGCTGCAGGCGTCGAGCGCCGTATCGATGGCCAGGATGCGCACCGTGTCTCCGTTCCGGACCGGCGGTGCTCGCGTTCACCGCCCGTAGCGATCACGTTTAAGACACAAACGGCCGCCCCGTCAGTGCGGGGCGGCCGATGAAGCGTGATTTGTCGGGGCAGTGTTGCCCGACTGCCCGAAAAAAATCAGATCGCCTGGACTTCGCGCACACTCGGCAGGAAGTGGCGGAACAGGTTCTGCACGCCCTGGCGCAGGGTCGCGGTGGAGGACGGGCAGCCGGAACAGGCGCCCTTCATCTCGAGGTAGACCACGCCTTCCTTGTAGCCGCGGAAGGTGATGTCGCCGCCGTCGCTGGCCACGGCCGGGCGCACGCGGGTCTCGAGCAGGTCCTTGATGGTGACGACGGTGTCGTGGTCGGCCTCGTCGTAGAACTCCTCCTCGGAGGTCTCGCTGAGCACCGTGCCCTCGGCCATGACCGGCGCGCCGGACTGGAAATGCTCCATGATCGCGCCGAGCACGGCGGGCTTCACCTGCGGCCACTCGCTCTCGCCCTCGGCCTTGGTCACCGAGATGAAATCATGCCCGAAATAGACGCCGGAGACGCCGGGCACGGCAAACAGCGTGGTCGCAAGCGGCGAGCGCGCGGCGCTCCCGGCATCCTTCGCTTCGAAGGTCGATTCGGACAGCACGACGCGGCCGGGCAGGAACTTGAGGGTGGCCGGATTGGGGGTGGCTTCGGTCTGGATGAACATGGCTCTGCGAAATCCTCGTCCGCTGGCGCCGGTTCAAGGCCGGCCGGGAACGGCACCGGAGCGATCCGGCACCGTACTCCATGTGGACTCGAATCGCGCGTTTCTCAACAGCGGGAGGTGCGCGTCCCGTGCTCCGCGGTGGCATACGGGCGGTCGGGAAGCGCTACGGCGACCCGGTGAGGCGCGGTAGCCCGGCGTGACAACGGCCCCCGCCTCCTGTATGGGCCAGCCCAACTCACAACAGGATGCCGAAATCCTGACGCCCGTCGTCCATCCGGGACGATGCGGCTCAACGGCCGGAGCTATGTCTATGAACATCATCCAGCAGCTCGAGCAGGAAGAAGTTGCTCGTCTCGCCAAGACCATTCCCGACTTCCAGGCAGGCGACACGCTCAGCGTGAACGTGAAGGTCAAGGAAGGCGAGCGCACTCGCGTCCAGGCCTACGAGGGCGTCTGCATCGCGCGCTCCGGCGGCGGGCTCAACGAGAGCTTCACCGTCCGCAAGATCTCCTACGGCGAGGGCGTCGAGCGCGTCTTCCCGGTGCATTCCCCGATGATCGACTCGATCAAGGTGGTCCGTCGCGGCAAGGTCCGCCGCGCCAAGCTCTACTACCTGCGCGACCGCCGCGGTAAGTCCGCCCGCATCGTCGAGCGGGTCGACCGGACGCGGGCCAAGGGCGCTCAGAAGGCTGCAGCCCCCACCGCCGCCGAGTAATTTTTGGAGCTCGCCTTGGCGGGCTTCCTATCGAAAATTCAAAAGCCCGCTCCGATACTTCGGAGCGGGCTTTTGCGTGATCGGAGCTGACATCCGAACAGTAGCCTGGCTGGGCCTCAGCCCCCCAAGGCCTGCAGCACCTTGCCGCCCGGCCGTCCCGTCAACGGCATGCCGAGGCTGCGCTCGACTTCCTTGATCGCCTGCCGCGTCTTCTCGCCGACCTTGCCGTCCGGCTCGCCGACGTCGAAGCCCTTCTGGGTGAGCCGGACCTGCAGGTCGCGGCGCTCGGCGCGCGACAGCGGCGGGTCGTCGGTCGGCCACGCGGCCTGGACGCCGGCCCGGCCACGCAGGCGGTCGGAGAGGACGGCAATGGCCAGCCCATAGGACTCGGCGGCATTGTAGGAATAGATCGAGTCGAAGTTCTTCGTCACCAGGAAGGCCGGCCCGTTGGCGCCGGCCGGCGCCAGGATGCCGACCGGGCCGGAAGCGCTGAGCGCGCTGCCGTCGATCTTGGTCACGCCGAGCGAGCTCCAGTGCCCGACCGGATGCTTGCGGGTGCGGCCGGCGGCGGAGGTGTTGAAGCCGCGCGGCAGCTTCACCTCGTAGCCCCAGCCCATGCCATTGGACCATTTCGCGGCGCGTAAAAAATTGGCGGTGGAGCCGACGGCGTCGGCGGTGGAATCCACCACGTCGCGGCGGCCGTCGCCGTCGAGGTCGACCGCGAGGCGCTGATAGGTCGAGGGCATGAACTGGGTCTGGCCGAAGGCGCCGGCCCAGGAGCCGGTGAGGCGCGAGGGTTCGATGTCGCCGCGCTCGATGATCTTCAGCGTCGCCAACAGCTCGCCGCGAAAGAAGTCGCGGCGGCGGTTGCCCGAGCAGGCGAGCGTCGCAAGCGACTGCACCAGCGGCATCGTGCCGAGGTTCTTGCCGAAATTCGACTCGACGCCCCAGACGGCGGCGATGACGTGGCGGTCGACGCCGTAGCGCTGCTCGGCCGTCGCCAGCGCCTGCGCGTTGCGACGCATGGCGGCCTTGCCGTCCTCGACGCGCTCGTCGTCGACGAGCGCCGCCATGTAGTCCCAGATCGGCGTCTTGAACTCGGGCTGCTTCTGCGAGAGCTCGATGACCTTGTCGTCGTAGACGATGCCATTGGTTGCGGCACGAAACGCCTGTGCCGAGACGCCGGCCGCCGCAGCCTGGCTCTGGATGCCGGCGAGGCAGCTGTCGAAGTCGGCGCGGGCCGCACCGGTGGTGGCGACGCCTGCGAGACAGACGAGGGCGGTGAACGTGGCGCGCGAGGTCATCGGAGCGTCTCCTGCCGGCTCTGCTTTCGCCGCGGCATTCGACGACGAACCGGAACCCAGTTCGTCGGATGATGCGCTGGCGATTTCGCAGATTTAAGGCGCCCGGATGGTAAAGACTTCGTAACGAGGCCTTCGCCTTATGCCCAACCCCGCTCGGCCTGCCGTGCCTCGTAGCCGTCGATCGCCGCGCCGCGCTGCATCGTCAGGCCGATCTCGTCGAGGCCGTTGAGCAGGCTGTGCTTGCGGCCTGCGTCGATGTCGAAATGCAGCGTGCCGCCATCCGGCCCCTTGATGGTCTGGGCGGCGAGGTCGACGGTCAGCGTCGCGTTGGAACCGCGCTCGGCATCCTCGAACAGTTTCTCGAGGTCTTCGGGCGAGACCACGATCGCCAGGATGCCGTTCTTGGCGCAATTGTTGAAGAAGATGTCGGCGAAGCTCGTCGAGATCACGCAGCGGATGCCGAAATCGGCCAGCGCCCAGGGCGCATGCTCGCGCGACGAGCCGCAGCCGAAATTGTCGCCGCAGACCAGAATCTTCGACTGCCGATAGGCCGGCTTGTTGAGGACGAAGTCCGGGTTCTCCGAGCCGTCGTCGCGATAGCGCATCTCGGAGAACAGGCCCTTGCCGAGGCCGGTGCGCTTGATCGTCTTCAGGTACTGCTTCGGAATGATGCGGTCGGTGTCGACGTTGATGATCCGCATGGGCGCCGCGACGCCCTCCAGGGTCGTGAATTTGTCCATTGTTTTGCAAGCTTGCCGATGAGCCAGAATTGACGTGGTTCTATCAGCAGCAGCGCTCGCTCGGAAGGCGCGCCTCGCGCTCGTCGCATTGCCCGACTATGGTCGCGCCACCGGAACGGACAGGGCGGCCATGAACGACACGACCAACACCTTCAAGAAGGCGCCCAAGCGCAAGGGCGACAAGGGCCGGAGGGTCACGATGTCGCCGGAAGCCAAGCAGGCCTATGCGGACCTGATCCAGCATCGCCAGGACCAGGAAGAGACCTACAAGCGTCACCTGCCCTCGGATGCCAAGGGCAGGTGAGCGGAGTCGATCAGACCTCGGCCTTCTTCGGCCCGGCCTCGATCACGTCGTCGACGGTGCGCAGGCCCGCCTTCGTCGCGTTGACGAGCACCGCCATGTTGCCGGGCGGATGCTTGTTCTCCCACATCAGGGTATGCGCCGCCGGGATCTTCTCCCAGGGGTAGACCTCGCTCATGCAGGGGTCGACGCGCTGGTCGATCACGAAGCGGTTGGCGGCCGAGGCCTGCTTGAGGTGGGCGAAGTGCGAGCCCTGAATGCGCTTCTGGCGCATCCAGACGTAGCGGGCGTCGAAGGTGATGTTGTAGCCGGTGGTGCCGGCGCAGAACACGACCATGCCGCCGCGCTTCACCACGAGGCAGGAGACCGGGAAGGTCGACTCGCCCGGGTGCTCGAACACCATGTCGACGTCCTTGCCCTTGCCGGTGATCTCCCAGATCGCCTTGCCGAACTTGCGGGCTTCCTTGAGCCAGGTGTTGTACTCGGGCGTGCCGACCTTGGGCATCTGGCCCCAGCAGTCGAAGTCCTTGCGGTTGATCACGCCCTTGGCGCCGAGGCTCATGACGTAGTCGCGCTTCGACTCGTCCGAGATCACGCCGATGGCGTTGCCGCCGGAGGCCGCGATGAGCTGGACGGCGAACACGCCAAGACCGCCGGAAGCGCCCCAGACCAGCACGTTGTCGGAGGGCTTCAGCTGGTGCGGCGGGTGGCCGAACAGCATGCGGTAGGCGGTGGCGAGGGTCAGCGTGTAGCAGGCGGCCTCTTCCCAGGTCAGGTGCTTGGGGCGCGGCATCAGCTGGCGCGACTGCACCCGGCAGAACTGCGCGAAGGAGCCGTCCGGCGTCTCGTAGCCCCAGATGCGCTGGGAGTTCGAGAACATCGGGTCGCCGCCGTTGCACTCTTCGTCGTCGCCGTCGTCCTGGTTGCAGTGGATGACGACCTCGTCACCGACCTTCCACAACTTCACCTTGCGGCCGACCGCCCAGACGATGCCCGACGCGTCCGAGCCGCCGATGTGGATATCGCACTTGTGCGAATCCATCGGCGAGACCGGCTCTCCGAGCGAGCCCCAGACGTGGTTGTAGTTGATGCCGGCGGCCATGACGTAGACCAGCACGTCGTCGTCGCCGATGTCCCAGGTCGGAACGACCTCGACCTTGTTGGCGCTCTCCGGCGGCCCGTGGCGCTCCTTGCGGACCACCCAGGCATACATGTTGGCCGGCACGTGGCCGAGCGGCGGAACCTCGCCGAGGTCGTAGAGGTCCTTGATTTCCACGGTCCCGCCTTTTCCGGCCGGGGTAACCGCTGCGCTCGATGCCATCGTGGCACTCCTTGGTGTGGGTTTTGCGACGCTATAGCGACGTTCCCTGGGGCCTCCAAGTGGGCCGAAAGGCCAAGATCATGCGGTAATCCACGTAAAAAGGCGCCGATGGAGACCGGCGCCCTTCTGCATTCAAAATTATGGTCGAAACCCTACTCGGCGGCGACCCGGCCCGCGTCGATCCCGAGGCCCTTGGCGACGCCCTGACCGAAGTCGGGATGCACCTTGTACCAGTGCGCGATCATGCGATCCTGGATGTGGCGCGGGCTGTCGCCCATCGAATCGACGATGTTGTCGACGAGCCGCTGGCGGCCGCCGTCGTCGAGCACCTTGGTCCAGAAGATCTTGGGCTGCCCGTAGAGATCCTCGTCGTCCCCCGGCCAGCCGTAGCGGCCGGCATCGCCCTTCAGACGCAGCGGCGGTTCGGCGAAGGACGGATCCTGCTTCGGCCCCCCGAAGGAATTCGGCTCGTAATCGACCTGTGCGCCGTGGTTGCCATCCGTCCGCATGGTACCGTCGCGATGATAGGTCTGCACGGCGGCTTTCTTGGCCTGGTTCACCGGGATCTGCTGATAATTCACGCCAAGCCGGTAGCGGTGGGCGTCGGCGTAGGAGAGCACCCGGTTCTGCAGCATCTTGTCCGGCGAGAAGCCGATGCCGGGCACGATGTTCGACGGCTCGAAGGCCGACTGTTCGATCTCCGCGAAGTAGTTTTCGGGGTTCCGGTTCAGCTCCATCTCGCCGATCTCGATCAGCGGGTAGTCGCTATGCGGCCAGACCTTGGTGAGGTCGAACGGGTTGATCTGATACGTGTCGGCATCGGCCTCGGGCATGATCTGCACGTCGACCCGCCATTTCGGGAATTCGCTCTTCTCGATCGCGGTCGAGAGATCGGCGGCAGAGTAGTCCGGGTCAGCGCCGGCGATCTTGTCGGCCTCGGCGGACGAAAAGTTCTGGATGCCCTGCTTGGTGTGGAAGTGGAACTTCACCCAGTAGCGCTCGCCCTTGTCGTTCCAGAGCGAATAGGTGTGCGAGCCGTAGCCGTTCATGAAACGGGCGGATTTCGGGGTGCCGCGGTCCGAGTACAGGAACATCACCTGGTGGATCGCCTCGGGGCTCAGGCCCCAAAAGTCCCAGCGGCGCCAATGCGGCTTCAGGTGGGTGCGCGGGTCGCGCTTCTGGGTGCGGATGAAGTCCGAGAACTTGATCGCGTCGCGCACGAAGAAGATCGGCGTGTTGTTGCCGACGAGATCCCAGTTGCCCTCCTCCGTGTAGAACTTGAGGGCGAAGCCGCGTGGGTCGCGGGCCGTGTCGGCAGAGCCGGATTCGCCGCCCACCGTCGAGAAACGGGCGACCATCGGCACCTCCTTGCCGACCTCGGTCAGCACCTTGGCGCGGGTATACTGCTCCAGGCTCTTGGTCAGCCGGAAGGTGCCGTAGGCGCCGTAGCCCTTGGCGTGGACGACGCGCTCCGGAATCCGCTCCCGGTTGAAATGCGCCATCTTCTCGATGAGGTGGTAGTCCTGCATCAGGACCGGCCCGCGCGAGCCCGCCGTGATGGAATTCTGGTTGTCGGAAACCGGGTTTCCGAAGGCCGTCGTCAGTCGCGGGCTTTGGTCTGCCATCGCGTTCCTCTCCGTGCTCATACGTATTCGACCGGTGGCGGCGCGGGTTGCGCACGACACGATCGTCCGCGTGCAACGCACGGGATCGCGTTTGGAGCCGTTCGAAACAGCGGATCTCGTCGCTGATCTCCCGACTCCTCAACCGTGGCTTCCGGTCATGAAGCCGGAGCCCGACACCGCACCTCGGGACACGACCGAAGTCTCCCGCCTGTTCAAGCTTGTGCCGTTGGTGCAAACGGGTCGCATCGTCCGCTCCTGCCGCGCCCTGCCCGTGTCGACACCCGCCATCGAAGATTTCCGCCGCGTCGTCCTGAAGGTCGGTTCGGCCCTGCTCGTCGACCGGGCGCGCGGCCGCCTGCGCCATGCCTGGCTCGCGGCGCTCGCTGAGGACATCGCCGAGCTTCATGCGGGCGGCGTCGACGTCGTCGTGGTCTCCTCCGGCGCGATCGCACTCGGGCGCACCGTGCTCGGCCTGCCGCCCGGCGTGCTGCGGCTGGAGGAGAGCCAGGCCTCGGCCGCCGTCGGGCAGATCGCGCTGGCGCGACACTGGACCGAGGCGCTCGGGCACCACGACATCGTCGCCGGCCAGATCCTGGTCACGCCGAAGGACACCGAGGAGCGCCGCCGCTACCTCAACGCCCGCGCCACCGTGCAAAAACTCTTGGAAGTCCGCGCGGTGCCCGTCGTCAACGAGAACGACACGGTCGCCACCGTCGAGATCCGCTACGGCGACAACGACCGCCTCGCCGCCCGCGTCGCCACCATGATCGGCGCCGACGTGCTGGTGCTGTTTTCCGACATCGACGGGCTCTACACCGCGCCGCCGCACACCGATCCGGCCGCCCGGCACCTCGCCGTGATCGACCGGATCACCCCGGAGATCGAGGCCATGGCCGGCGGCCCGGCCTCGGAGCTGTCGCGCGGCGGCATGCGCACCAAGGTCGAGGCGGCCAAGATCGCGGTCTCGGGCGGCACCCACATGGTCATCGCCGACGGGCGCGGAAAAAATCCGCTGCGTGCGATCCGCGAGGGCGGGCGCTGCTCCTGGTTCCTGTCCGGCTCCACCCCGACGGCTGCGCGAAAAACCTGGATCGCGGGCGCGCTGGAACCGAGCGGCACGCTGGTCATCGACGACGGCGCGGCCCGCGCGCTCCAAAGCGGCGCGAGCCTGCTGCCGGTGGGCGTGACGGCGGTCGAGGGCGCCTTCGGCAAGGGCGACGCGGTGCTGATCCGCGACCGTTCCGGCCGCCTGCTCGGCCGCGGGCTCGTCGGCTTCGACAGCGGCGAGGCCCGGCGCATCATCGGCCGGCCGAGCCGCGAGATCGAAGGACTGCTCGGCTATTCCGGCAGAGCCGAGATCGTCCACCGCGACGACCTCGCCACCGCCGGATCGTTCGATCCGATCTGATCGCGGCGGCCGCCTTATCCGAACCGGGCACGCCGGCGCTTGTTTCGGAATCGCCCGGCATGCGATGAGTCGTCGAGAGTATCCTGCGCCCCGCGCGCATTCCCGATGACGGAAACGGAATCGTGCCTGTCTTGAACCTCCGGTCGGAGTTCTCGGATTCCGACGACCTGCCGACTCTGATGGCCGCGATCGGCCGCCGGGCGCGGGCCGCCGCGCGCGGCATGGCGCTCGCCTCGGCGCACAC
>NZ_VRVE01000029.1:0-43976 GCF_008040035.1 Methylobacterium sp. WL9 | reverse complement strand
CCTCCGGCGCCGCCCGAGCCTGTCGCCGAAACGCCGCCGGCCGCGGCCGAGCCCGCCAAGCCGTCGCCGGCTTCGGTGGAGATGAAGCCCGCCCCCGCGCCAGCCGAAGACAAGGGCGACGCGCGGATCGACGACGTGATCGAGAGCCTCTCACAGGCCCTCAGCGCGGCCATTCAACAGCCCAAGGAACCGGCCAAGGACGACGAGAACGGCAGCTCGTTCGAACGCTGGACCGTGCGGCCGCGCCGTACGAACCAGCAGACCTGATCTTTCGAGATCAGGGTCCCGTCGTCGCTCGAGAGGGGCCGGCAGCGCATGATGCGCTGACGGCCCCTCTCGCGTTCACCGAATCACGACCTGCGTGCCGCCATAGGCCTGCGTCAGAGCGTAGAGCGCCGCAGCGTTGCCCGGCGCGAGGCGGATGCAACCGTGGCTCGCCTGACGACCGAGATGCCCGACGGCATAGGTACCGTGGATCGCGTAGCCGCCCCGGAAGAACATCGAGTAAGGCATCGGTGAGTTGTGGTACTTCCTCGAGTAGTGCATCCGCGCCATGTGACCGACGCGGTAATTGCCGCTCGGCGTGACGAAGCCCCTGCGCGCCGTGGATACGGCCCAGTCGTGTGCCAGAACGCCGTTGACGTAGACCCTCATGCGCTGGCTCGACTTGCTGATCTGGGCGACAACGCCGGCCTCGGCGGGCGCTGCGGTGACGAAGACGAGCGCGCACAGCGAGAGGGCGGCCAGAATGGCCCTGTTCAAAAAGCGCGAGAAGGTCACGGGATAACTCCGCGTTAAGCAGTCGCCGCCCTCGAAGCTCTTGTAACGACGAGAAAATCTTCGCCGCAGCGAGAAACTCGGCCGCACAAGTACTCGTGCCACCAGCACGTGTGGCGGAAAAGAGGCGCCGCCACATTCTCGACAACTTTCTTGCAAGCAGAGCGCAGTCGAACTACCGACATGCCGTTGAGCAGTAACGGCAAACCCGCTAGCGTCGGCGTAGGGCCCATCAGAGGCCGATTAGGTCTAGTGTTAACGGCGAGGAAACATGGCCCAGTCGATGACGCATGCCCCGGGCGCTGCCGCTCCCGCCGGGCACCACACCCCGTGGTATAGGGTCCTCTATATCCAGGTGCTGATCGCCATCGCGCTGGGCGTATTGCTCGGCTGGCTCCACCCCGAATGGGGCAAGTCGGTGAAGTGGATGGGCGATGCCTTCATCGCTCTCATCAAGATGATGATCGCGCCGATCATCTTCTGTACCATCGTCCACGGCATCGCCTCGATCGGTGACCTCAAGAAGGTCGGCCGCGTCGGCCTGAAGGCGCTGATCTACTTCGAGGTCGTGTCGAGCGTCGCGCTGCTGATCGGCATCCTCGTCGGTGAGATCGTCCGGCCCGGCGCCGGCTTCGGCGCCGACATCAGCAAGCTCGATGCGAAGGCCGTCGAGGGCTACGCCAGCAAGGCCGCCGCCGACTCGACCATCGCCCACCTTCTCGGCATCATCCCCAAGAGCTTCTTCGAGGCGCTCGCCGGCGGCGATCTGCTGCAGGTGCTTCTGGTCTCGATCCTCACCGGCGTCGTCCTCACCGGGATGGGCGCCAAGGGCGAGAGCATCACCCACGGCATCGACGCGGCGGGGCAGGTGTTCTTCCGCATCATCGGCATCATCGTGAAGCTCGCGCCGATCGGCGCCTTCGGCGCGATGGCCTTCACGGTCGGCCAGTACGGCATCGGCAAGGTCATCGATCTCGCCTGGCTGGTGGGCACCTTCTACACCACGTCGCTGCTGTTCATCTTCGTCGTGCTGGGCGGGATCGCGGCCTTCTCCGGCTTCTCGATCTTCAAGTTCCTCGCCTTCATCAAGGACGAGCTGCTGATCGTGCTCGGCACCTCCTCCTCCGAGACGGTGCTGCCGCACATGATGACCAAGATGAAGCGCCTCGGCGCCTCGGATTCGGTCGTCGGGCTCGTCATCCCGACGGGCTATTCGTTCAATCTCGACGGCACCAACATCTACATGACGCTCACCACGCTGTTCCTGGCGCAAGCCGTGGGTGCGGACCTGACCTTCGGCCAGTATGCGACGATCTTCCTCGTCGCGATGCTGACCTCGAAGGGTGCCTCGGGCGTCACCGGCGCGGGCTTCATCACCCTGGCCGCGACGCTCGCTGCAATCCCCGGCAATCCGGTGCCGGTCGCGGCGATGACCCTGGTGCTCGGCGTCGACAAGTTCATGTCGGAGTGCCGCGCGCTGACAAACCTCATCGGCAACGGCGTCGCCACGGTGGTGGTGTCGCGCTGGGAGGGCGAACTCGACCGCGAAAAGCTGCGTCAGGTGATGGCGCACCCGATCGCCATCGGCACCGACATCTCGGACCACTCGCCGGATGCCCCCTCGCAGGTCGGCACCGACGGGCCGCGGATCGTCGCCGCCCAGTAGCCACGCCGCCATGGAGCGGGTGCGCATCGGCATCGATTTCGGCGGCACAAAGATCGCCGGGATCGTGCTGGCGGCGGATGGGCGGACGCTTGCCGCGCGCCGCATCCCGACGCCGCGCGGCGACTATGCCGGGTCGCTCGGCGCCATCGCCGGCCTGGTGGCCAGCCTCGAAACCGAGGCGGGGATCGCCGGCGGCAGTGTCGGCATCGGCATGCCCGGCGCGGTCTCGCCGGCCACGGGTCTCATCAAGAACGCCAACTCGACCTGGCTGATCGGCACGCCATTCGAGGCCGACCTGACGCAAGCGCTTGGTCGGCCGGTGCGGATCGAGAACGACGCGAACTGCCTCGCCGTTTCCGAAGCCAATGACGGGGCCGGCGCCGGCGCGCATCTCGTCTGGGCCGCGATCCTTGGGACCGGCATCGGCTCGGGCATCGCCATCGACGGGCGTCCGCTCTCCGGCCGAGGGAGGGTCAGCGGTGAATGGGGCCACAACCCCCTGCCCTGGCCCCGCGACGACGAGCGTCCCGGTCCCGCCTGCTATTGCGGCCGCCACGGCTGCATCGAGACTTGGCTTTCCGGTCCGGCGCTGGCCGCCGACCACAGGCGCCGCACGGCGCAAGCCCTGACCGGGGAGGCGATCGTCGCGGCGATGCGCACCGGTGATCCCGATGCGAAAGGCACCTTCGCGGTCCTGCTCGACCGGATGGGCCGGGGCATCGCCCATGTCGTGAACATCCTCGATCCGGACGTGATCGTGCTTGGCGGCGGCCTCTCGACGGTGCCGGAGCTCGTCGCCGGCCTGCCCGCGGCGATCGGTCCGCACGTCTTCTCCGACGTGTTCGACACGCCGGTCCGGGCGAGCCTGCACGGCGACGCCTCGGGCGTGCGCGGTGCGGCCTGGCTCTGGGACGCGCCCATCTGAGGGCTGCATGGGAGCGTTCCATGTGCGCTCCCTACACAGGGAGGCCGGCCGCTTGTATGGGGGAGCCCGATCCCGCCCCTTAGCCTTCTCGCGTTCGAGGTATCGATGACGACGCTCACCAGCCTGGATTCCGACGCGCTGCGCAGCCTGCACGACACGACGCGCGCCGAGTACGAGGCCTTCAAGGCGCGCGGGCTCAAGCTCGACATGACCCGCGGAAAACCCTCGCCCGAGCAGCTCGACCTCTCGAACCCGATGCTGACCCTGCCCGGCAACGGCGACTTCTTCGCCGAGGGCAACGTCGACGCCCGCAATTACGGCGGCCTGCAGGGCCTGCCCGAGACCCGCGCGCTGTTCTCGCAGATGGTGCAGGCGCCGGCCGAGCAGATCGTCGTCGGCGACAATTCGAGCCTCGCGCTCATGCACGGCACCATCGCCTCGGCCATGCTGAAGGGCGTGCCGGGCTCGACGGCGCCCTGGGGCCAGGGTGCTCCGACCTTCCTCTGCCCCGTCCCCGGCTACGACCGCCACTTCGCGATCTGCGAAGAGTTCGGCATTCGCATGATCCCGGTGCCGATGACCGGCCACGGACCTGACATGGACGCGGTCGAGCGCCTTGTCGCCGATCCGGCCGTGAAGGGCATCTGGTGCGTGCCGAAATACTCGAACCCGTCGGGCGAGACCTATTCGGAGGAGACCTCGCGCCGTCTCGCCGCGATGGAGACCGCCGCGCCGGACTTCCGGATCATGTGGGACAACGCCTATTCGGTCCATCACCTCACCCAGGACCACCACACCGTCCCCGATATCCTGGCGCTCTGCACTGATGCCGGAAACCCGGACCGGGCCTTCATCTTCGCCTCGACCTCGAAGGTGACGCTCGCCGGCGCGGGCCTCGCCTTCTTCGCGAGCTCGCCCGAGAACGTGCGCTGGTACCTGGAGCGCGCCGCCTTCCGCACGATCGGCCCGGACAAGCTCAACCAGCTCCGCCACGTCCGCTTCCTCAAGGACAATGCCGGACTCGAGAAGCACATGGCGGCGCAGGCCGCGATCATCGCGCCGAAATTCGAGGCGTTGCTCGAGACTCTCGAGGCGAAACTCGGTGGCACGGGCGCCGCCGAATGGCTGCGCCCGGAAGGCGGCTACTTCGTCACCGTCGACGCCGTCGAGGGTACGGCCAAGCGGATCGTGACGCTCGCCAAGGATGCCGGCATCGCCCTGACGCCGGCCGGCGCGACCTCGCCTTATGGTCGCGATCCGCACGACCGGACGTTGCGCCTCGCGCCGACCTTCCCATCCCTGTCGGACGTGCGCGCCGCCTCGGAGGGCATCGCGCTCTGCATCCTGCTCGCGGCAATCGAGAAGCGGGCGGGCGATGCGCCCGGCGCGAGCCGCTAAATCCGAGGCGGACCAAGCCGGCTCGGCACGCTCCCGGCAACCGAGCCTCGCTTGCATCGCCTGCGGCGCACCTTAAACGGGTATCATCGGGGCGGCACGGACGGGTCTTCGCATGCGCAGCTTTCGGCCTGCGGCGACGTCCTCGTGCGGCGCGGTCCTCGTGCTGCTGTGCGTGCAGGCCTCACCGGCCGCGGCACAATGCGACCGGTCCGCGTTCCGGATCGTCCTGGACGTCGGCCACAGCCCCGAATCGCCCGGCGCCACGAGTGCCCGCGGCGTCGACGAGTACCGCTTCAATCTGAGCCTCGCCGGGGTGATCGAGACGCACCTCGTCCGGCAGGGCTACGCCGAGACAACGCGGATGCTGTCCGACGGTGGTAGGGCGGGGCTTGGAATGCGGGCGGCCAAGGCGAACGCGCTCGCGCCCAGCCTCTTTCTCTCGGTGCACCACGATTCCGTGCAGAAGGCCTATTTGAAGACCTGGATGGTCGAGGGTACCGAGCGAAAGTTCAGTGACCGCTTCAAGGGGTGGTCGCTGTTCGTGTCGCAGGCCAACGGACGTTTCCGCGAGAGCGCTGCTTTCGCGCAGATGCTCGCGGACCGGCTGCTCGCCGCCGGCCTGCCCTTCACCCGCCATCACGCGGAAAAGCTCCGTGGCGAGAGCCGTCCCTTTCTGGACGCCGAGCGCGGAATCTACCGCTTCGACGAGCTCGCCGTGCTGAAGGCGACGGAAGCGCCAGCCGTGTTGATGGAAGCCGGCCTCATCATCAACCGCGACGAAGAGCTGTTGCTTTCAGCTCCAGAGCGCCAGGACCGGATCGCTGCGGCCATCACCGCTGCCGTCGATGACTTCTGTTCGGCGCAGGCCGGACCGTAATGACGGCTCAGAGACCGGACCAGAAAGCGCTTGCCAACGGTTCGCGTCGAACATAAAGATATCTTTATGTCTAACACGGGCCAGGATACGATTGCGTCGATCCCGTTCGCGGAAGCGGTCGGCATGCTGCGCGCCGTCGCCGAAGAGACGCGGCTGCGGATCCTTGCCCTGCTCGCCGACGGCGAATTGTCGGTCACCGACCTCACCGATATCCTGGGCCAGTCCCAGCCGCGCATCTCGCGCCATCTGAAGCTTCTCGTCGAGGCCGGGCTGGTCGAGCGCCATCGCGAGGGCGCCTGGGCGTTCTTCCGGTTGCGCGAGGGCCGTGCCGGCCTGATCGACCCGATGATCGCCGGACTCGATCGCAAGAATGCTCCACTTTCCGAGGACCGGGCTCGGCTGGAGGCCGTCCGCGAACAGCGCGCCGAGTCGGCGCAGGCCTTCTTCGCGCGGCTCGCTCCAAAATGGGACCGTCTGCGCTCGCTCCACGTGCCCGAGGCGACGGTGGAGGCCGCTGTGCGCGATGCGCTCGGTGATCGCCCGATCCGCAGCCTCGTCGATCTCGGCACCGGGACCGGCCGCATGCTCGGGCTGCTCGCGCCGCTGGCGACGCGCGCGACCGGGCTGGATTCCAGTCATGCGATGCTCTCGGTGGCGCGGGCCAACCTGGAGCAGGCGGGTCTCGCCAAGGTCGACCTGCGCCAGGGCGACATCCATGCGCCGCCGTTCGGCCGCGGCGGGTTCGATCTCGTCGTCGTGCATCAGGTGCTGCACTACCTCGACGATCCGGCGCGCGCGCTCCGCGAAGCCGTGCGGCTCGTGGCACCGGGCGGGCGCCTGCTCGTGGTCGATTTCGCGCCGCACGGCCTCGAACATCTGCGCGAGGCTCAAGCCCACCGCCGCCTCGGCTTCGCGGCCGACCAAGTCACCAACTGGCTCGTCGAGTCCGGCCTCGACCGTGTCGAGCACCGCGACATCGCGCCGACCGACGGCACAGAGCACCCGCTGACCGTGACCCTCTGGCTCGCCGAGGACACGGCCGTCACCGCACTCAATTCCGAACGCGCCGTCGCCTGAAAGGGCGAGCCTGCGCTATCCTTCCCGCCTCGTCTGAACCAGAGACATAGAGGACGATACGATGCCCGACGCCAACTCCCACCGCGCCAGCCGCGACGGCTTCCGCCCGATCCGCGTCTCGATCGAGTTCTTCCCGCCGAAGACCGACGAGATGGAAAAGATTCTGTGGTCGTCGATCGAGCGGCTCGCGCCGCTGCAGCCGAAATTCGTCTCGGTCACCTACGGTGCCGGCGGCTCGACGCGCGAGCGCACGCACAACACCGTCGCGCGCATGGTCAAGGAGACCAGCCTCAAGCCGGCCGCGCACCTCACCTGCGTCAACGCCACCAAGGAAGAGATCGACGAGGTCGTGCAGTCCTATTGGGATGCCGGCGTCCGCCACATCGTGGCGCTCCGCGGCGATCCGGCCGACGGCGTCGGCGCGACCTACAAGCCGCATCCGGGCGGATACGCCCAATCCTGCGATCTCGTCGCCGGCATCAAGAAGATCGGCGACTTCAAGGTCGCGGTCTCGGCCTATCCCGAGATGCACCCAGAGGCCGCCTCGATGGACGCGGACATCGACGCGCTGAAGGCGAAGGTCGATGCCGGCGCCGACCAGGCCATCACCCAGTTCTTCTTCGAGAACGACATCTACCTGCGCTACCTCGACAAGGTCCGTGCGGCCGGGATCACGATTCCGATCATCCCGGGCATCCTGCCGGTGCAGAACTTCAAGCAGGCCGCGAATTTCGCCCGCCGCACCGGCGCGTCGGTGCCCTACTGGCTCGCCGCCCGCTTCGAAGGCCTCGAGAACGATCCCGATACCCGCCGCCTCGTCGCGGCCGCCGTCGCGGCCGAGCAGGTCGTCGACCTCGTCGACCAGGGCATCAACGACTTCCACTTCTACTCGATGAACCGCTCCGACCTCGTCTATGCGATCTGCCATATCCTGGGCCTGCGCTCGCAGGGGACCAAGGTGGCGGAGCGGAAGGCGGCGGCTTAAGTCGCGCTGAATTTCCTTCCTGACCCTTCGAGGCCGCCGCTTCCTGCCGGCGCCTCAGGGTGAGGTGGTTTGATGGGACTTGGCGTCCCCGAGGATACGCAATGACAGAACTCCGCCCCGTCGACGGCACCGAGATCGAAGCCGCGCTCCGTCAGCGCGCCAGCGAAAAAATCCTCGTGCTCGACGGCGCGATGGGCACGGTGATCCAGCGGCTCGGCTACGGCGAGGCGGACTTTCGCGGTTCGCGGTTCATGGATCACTCCCATGATCAGAAGGGCAACAACGACCTTCTGATCCTGACGCAGCCCGATGCGATCCGGCAGATCCATCTCGACTACTTCCTCGCCGGCGCCGACGTCTGCGAGACCAACACCTTTTCCGGCACGACGATCGCCCAGGCCGATTACGGCATGGAATCGATCATCCACGAGTTGAACAGCGAGGGCGCGCGGCTGGCCCGCGAGGCGGCCAAGCTCGCCGAGGAGCAGGATGGCCGCCGCCGCTTCGTCGCCGGTGCCATCGGCCCGACCAACCGCACGCTCTCGATCTCGCCGGACGTGAACAACCCCGGCTACCGCGCCGTGACCTTCGATCAGGTCAAGGAGGCCTATGCCGAGCAGGTCCGCGGCCTGATGGATGGCGGCGCCGAGCTGATCCTGATCGAGACGATCTTCGACACGCTCAACGCCAAGGCCGCCATCGCCGCCACCTGGCAGGTCTTCGACGAGCGCGGCGTCAAGCTGCCGATCCAGATCTCCGGCACCATCACCGACCTCTCCGGCCGCACCCTCTCGGGCCAGACGCCCGAGGCGTTCTGGAACGCGCTGCGCCACTGCGCGCCGATGACTTTCGGCCTCAACTGCGCGCTCGGCGCCAAGGAGATGCGCGGCCATATCAGCGAGCTCTCGCGCATCTGCGACACGCTGGTCTGCGCCTATCCGAATGCCGGCTTGCCGAACGAGTTCGGGCTCTACGACGAGAGCCCCGAGGCGATGGGCAAGCTCGTCGGCGAATTCGCGGCGTCCGGCATCGTCAACATGGTCGGCGGCTGCTGCGGCACGACGCCGGACCACATCCGCGCCATCGCGGAGGCCGTCGCCGACAAGAAGCCACGCGCCATTCCGGACGTGCCGCGCCTGATGCGCCTGTCGGGCCTGGAGCCCTTCACGCTCGCGAAGGAGATCCCCTTCGTGAACGTCGGCGAGCGCACGAACGTCACCGGCTCGGCCAAGTTCCGCAAGCTCATCAAGAACGGCGATTTTTCTGCCGCCCTCGACGTCGCCCGCGATCAGGTCGCGGCCGGCGCGCAGATCATCGACATCAACATGGACGAGGGCCTACTCGACTCGCAGAAAGCGATGGTCGAGTTCCTCAACCTCGTCGCCGCCGAGCCCGACATCGCCCGCGTGCCGGTGATGGTCGATTCCTCGAAGTTCGAGGTGATCGAAGCCGGCCTGAAGTGCATCCAGGGCAAGCCGATCGTGAACTCGATCTCCATGAAGGAGGGCGAGGAGAAGTTCATCGAAGCCGCCAAGATCTGCCGGTCCTATGGCGCGGCCATCGTGGTCATGGCCTTCGACGAGGAGGGCCAGGCCGACACGCTGGAGCGCAAGGTCGAGATCTGCACCCGCGCCTACAAGATCCTGACCGAGGAGATCGGCTTCCCGCCGGAAGACATCATCTTCGATCCGAACGTGTTTGCGGTCGCCACCGGCATCGAGGAGCACAACGGCTACGGCGTCGCCTTCATCGAGGCGACCCGGATCATCCGCGAGACCCTGC
Organism: Methylobacterium sp. WL9; assembly: GCF_008040035.1. Lineage (NCBI taxonomy): Bacteria > Pseudomonadati > Pseudomonadota > Alphaproteobacteria > Hyphomicrobiales > Methylobacteriaceae > Methylobacterium > Methylobacterium sp. WL9. Next base: position 34,489 of record NZ_VRVE01000029.1, on the reverse strand, counting down.
CCCACACCCACATCTCGGGCGGCATCTCGAACCTCAGCTTCGCCTTCCGCGGCAACGAGCCGGTGCGCGAGGCGATGCACGCGGTGTTCCTGTACCACGCCATCCAGGTCGGCATGGACATGGGCATCGTCAACGCCGGCCAGCTCGCGGTCTACGACGAGTTGCCGCCCGAGCTGCGCGAGCTCTGCGAGGACGTCGTCCTCAACCGGCGCGACGATTCCACCGAGCGGCTTCTCGACGCCGCGGAGCGCTTCAAGAGCGGCGGCGAGGCCAAGGCCAAGACCACCGATCTGCGCTGGCGCGAGGCCCCGGTCGAGAAGCGGATCGAACACGCGCTCGTCAACGGCATCACCGAATACATCCTCGCCGACACGGAAGAGGCCCGCCAGGGCGTCGAGCGCCCGCTCCACGTCATCGAGGGCCCGCTGATGGCCGGCATGAACGTGGTCGGCGACCTGTTCGGCTCCGGAAAGATGTTCCTGCCGCAGGTGGTGAAGTCGGCCCGCGTGATGAAGCAGGCGGTCGCCTATCTCGAGCCGTACATGGAGGCCGAAAAGCTCGCCAACGGCGGCGACGGCAAGCGGCGCGCCGCCGGCAAGGTGCTGATGGCCACCGTGAAGGGCGACGTCCACGACATCGGCAAGAACATTGTCGGCGTCGTGCTCGCCTGCAACAACTACGAGATCATCGATCTCGGCGTGATGGTGCCGGCCGCCAAGATCCTCGACATCGCTAAGAAGGAGGAGGTCGACATCATCGGCCTCTCCGGCCTGATCACGCCATCCCTCGACGAGATGGTCCACGTCGCCGCCGAGATGGAGCGCGAGGGTTTTTCCGTTCCTCTGCTGATCGGCGGGGCGACGACGAGCCGCGTGCATACAGCCGTGAAGATCGACCCGGCCTACAATCGCGGCCAGACGATCTACGTCACCGATGCCAGCCGTGCGGTCGGCGTCGTGTCGAGCCTGATCTCGAAGGAGACCCGCGGCGGCGTCATCGAGAAGATCCAGGCGGAGTACCGCAAGGTCGCCGAGGCCCATGCCCGCTCGGAGATGGACAAGACCCGGCTGCCGCTGGCCAAGGCCCGCGCCAACCCCTTCAAGATCGACTGGTCCGGCTACGCGCCGAAGAAGCCCTCGTTCACCGACGCCCGCGTGTTCGGCTCCTACGAGGTCGCCGATCTCGTGCCGTATATCGACTGGACGCCGTTCCTGCAGACCTACGAGTTCAAGGGTCGCTACCCCGCGATCTTCGAGGATCCCGAGCAGGGGCCGGCGGCCAAGGCGCTGTTCGACGACGCGCAGGAGATGCTGAAGCAGATCGTCGCGGAGCGCTGGTTCAACCCGAAGGGCATCATCGGTTTCTGGCCCGCCAACAGCGTCGGCGACGACATCCAGCTCTATACCGGCGAGAGCCGGACCGACGTGCTCGCGACCTTCCACGGCCTGCGCCAGCAGCTCTCGAAGCGCGACGGGCGGGCGAACACCTGCATCTCCGACTTCGTCGCGCCGAAGGACAGCGGGATCGGCGACTATGTCGGCGGGTTCGTCGTGACGGCGGGCTTGGAAGAGGTGAGAATCGCCGAGCGCTTCGAGCGGGCGAACGACGATTACCGCTCGATCCTGGTCAAGGCGCTCGCCGACCGCATCGCCGAGGCCTTTGCCGAACGCATGCACGAGCGGGTCCGGCGCGAGTTCTGGGGCTACGCGCCCGACGAAACCATCGCGACCGAGGAACTCGTCCACGAGAAGTACGACGGCATCCGCCCGGCCGCCGGCTATCCGGCTCAGCCCGATCACACCGAGAAGGTCACGCTGTTCGACCTGCTCAAGGCCGAGCGCCGCATCGGCGTGAAGCTGACCGAGTCCTACGCGATGTGGCCGGGCTCCTCGGTCTCGGGTCTCTACATCGCCCACCCGCAGTCGCACTATTTCGGCGTCGCGAAGGTCGAACGCGACCAGGTCGAGGATTACGCCGGGCGCAAGGGCATGGACATCCGGGAGACCGAGCGCTGGCTCGGGCCGATCCTGAACTACGACCCGAAGAGCTACCTCGTCGCGGCGGAGTAGCCGGGGCGTCTGCCGGACCGACCACCGTCATCGCGAGCGCAGCGAAGCGATGACGGAAGGGGCACCCAGGCCCATCCAGCTTCGAACTTATATAAAGACATCTTTATGTCTTGATTGATTCCTATCCCGGCGCCTGCTAGGGACGCCGTCGAACACCGACACAGCAAGAGGACACACACATGGCTGCCGCCAACGACTACATCGTCAAGGACATCGCGCTCGCCGAGTACGGCCGCAAAGAGATCTCGATCGCCGAGACCGAGATGCCGGGCCTGATGGCCACCCGCGAGGAATACGGCGCGTCGCAGCCGCTCAAGGGCGCGAAGATCGCCGGCTCGCTGCACATGACGATCCAGACCGCGGTGCTGATCGAGACGCTCAAGGCTCTCGGCGCCGACATCCGCTGGGTCTCGTGCAACATCTATTCGACCCAGGACCACGCCGCCGCCGCGATCGCCGCCGCCGGCATCCCCGTCTTCGCCATCAAGGGCGAGACGCTCGAGGATTACTGGAACTACACCGCCCGCCTGTTCGACTGGCATGACGGCTCCATGCCGAACATGATTTTGGACGACGGCGGCGATGCGACGATGTTCGTCCATCTCGGCCTCCGCGCCGAGAACGGCGACACGGCATTCCTCGACAAGCCCGAGTCCGAGGAGGAAGAAATCTTCTTCGCGCTTCTCAAGAAGAAGCTGCAGGAGAAGCCGAAGGGCTGGTTCGCCGGCCTCGCCGACTCCATCAAGGGCGTCTCGGAAGAGACCACCACCGGCGTTCACCGCCTCTACAACCTCGCCAAGGAGGGCAAGCTGCTCTTCCCGGCGATCAACGTGAACGACGCCGTCACCAAGTCCAAGTTCGACAACCTCTACGGCTGTCGCGAGTCCCTGGTCGACGGCATCCGCCGCGGCACCGACGTGATGATGGCCGGCAAGGTCGCCATGGTTGCGGGCTTCGGCGACGTCGGCAAGGGCTCGGCTTCCTCGCTGCGCCACGCCGGCTGCCGCGTGCTGGTCTCGGAGGTCGATCCGATCTGCGCGCTTCAGGCCGCGATGGAAGGCTACGAGGTCGTGACGATGGAAGACGCGGCACCCCGCGCCGACATCTTCGTCACCGCTACCGGCAACAAGGACATCATCACGATCGAGCACATGCGGGCCATGAAGGACCGCGCGATCGTGTGCAACATCGGCCACTTCGACAACGAGATCCAGGTCGCCGGCCTGAAGAACCTCCGCTGGTCGAACATCAAGCCGCAGGTCGACGAGATCACCTTCGCCGACGGCCATCGCATCATCCTGTTGTCGGAAGGCCGCCTGGTGAACCTCGGCAATGCCACCGGCCATCCGTCCTTCGTGATGTCTGCATCCTTCACCAATCAGACGCTCGCCCAGATCGAACTCTGGACGAACCCCGGCAAGTACGAGAAGCAGGTCTACACACTGCCGAAGGCCCTCGACGAGAAGGTGGCCATGCTTCATCTCGAGAAGATCGGCGTAAAGTTGTCGAAGCTTCGGCCCGATCAGGCGGCCTATATCGGCGTCAGCGAGAACGGCCCGTTCAAGCCCGATCACTACCGCTACTGAGCTTTCGCCTCCGGCGCAGCGACGCCGGAGACTTCATCGAGACTGAAAAGCCCGGCCTTGCGCCGGGCTTTTCCTGTTTCGTTCTCAGTCCAAAAACGATCCACCGGCTTGAGCTGAAGTCAAGACCGGTTTTTCGAACTGTGGCTTTTCTGCGCTCGATCGCGGTGGCGTGCATTTCACCCCGATTTCCCCCTTCCGGCGCGATTCCACGCCGCGATATGGTGAACTGATTCCTCAGGTGAGGTTGCTCCGCGCCCGGCGTTTTCCGGGTTCGGGACCGGCAGAATACGCCGGACGGGACCGCTCGATCGAGCGCCCCGGCGGCACCTCGTCGGCGGTGCGTCGGCGACTCGTGAAGGCGGTGGGGACATGGGGGTCGAAAGGGCGGTGCGTGGCCTGACACGCGCCGGCACGCTCTGCGTGGTCTTCGCCTGCGCGCCCGATGCGGCGATGGCGCAGGATATCGGAACACCGACCGGGCGGCCGTTGATGCACGCCATGCCCGCTCACAACGTCACCGTGCTCGCCGTCGTCATTGGGCTCATCGTCTTCGCCACGATCCTGTCGCTGCTGTACCTGCACGAGCGCTCCGGCTGGAGCCGCCGCGAGCGGGGCCTGCAGGCGGCGCTCGCGGACTTGCAGGGTGCGCATGACAGGGCCGAACTGCTGCTCCATGCGGACAGCCAGGTCATCGTCTCGTGGGCCGGACGCGGCGAACCCATGATCGAGGGCGATGCCGGCTTCGCTCTCGACGGCACCCCGCTCGGGGCCGTCGCGGGCGGCCTCGGCGGCACTCGCCGGATCCTCGCCTTCGGCAGCTGGCTGACACCGGGGGACGCGACGGCCCTCGAGGACGAGATCGACTCCCTGCGCCGGCGCGGCGCCGGGTTCCGCCGCACGCTGCGAACGCCTTCGGGCCGCTTCGTCGAGGCACAGGGTCAGGCGGTGAGCGGCCGGGCGTTGCTGCGCCTTCGCGAGACCACCGGCGAGCACCGCGCGCTGATCGAGGCCCGCGCCGGCATCGAGGCCGCGGCCGACGAGATCCTCGCCCTTCACAGCCTGCTCGACGCGATCCCGCAGCCGGTCTGGCACCGCGACCGCGGCGGCGCGCTGGCCTTCGTCAACACGGCCTACGTTTCCGCCGTCGAGGGCGGCAGCCGCGACGGCGTCCTGCGCGCCGGCACCGAACTGCTCGACAGGAGCGCCAGAGATCGCGTGGCACGCGAGGAGACCGGCCTCAACGGTTCGCCGCAGGCCCTGCGCCTGTCGGGCGTGGTCGCGGGAGCGCGGCGCATTCTCGACGTCAGCGAGAGCACGGCCGAAGGCGGCCGGGTCGGCATTGCCGTGGACGTCACCGATCTCGAGAGCGTGAAGGCCGACCACCAGCGCCAGATGGCGGCCCATGTCCGCACCCTCGACCAGTTGCCGACGGCCGTGGCGATGTTCGACCAGGGCCAGCGCCTGATCTTCCACAACGCCGCCTACCAGAAGCTCTGGGACCTCGACACGGCCTTCCTCGACAGCCGGCCGCTCGACGGCGAGATTCTCGATCGGCTCCGGGTCATGCGCAAGCTCCCCGAGCAGGCCGACTTCCGCAGCTGGAAGGCCGAGGTCCTCGCCGCCTACCGCGCCGTCGAGGCGACGGACGGCCCCTGGTACCTGCCCGACGGCCGCACGCTCAACGTCGTCGCCGACCCCAACCCGCAGGGTGGCCTGACCTACCTGTTCCAGGACCTCTCCGAAAACCTGAAGCTCGAATCCCGCTATTCGGCGGCGATGAAGGAGCAGGCCGAGACCCTCGACACCCTCAAGGAGCCGGTGGCGCTGTTCGGTGCCGACGGCCGGCTGCGCCTCGCCAACCAGGCCTTCCAGGCGGTCTGGCGGATCAACGAAGCGAGCGTGAAGGACCATCCGCGCATCGATGCGGTGATCGCGGCCTGCCGCACGATCTCGCCGGACCCGGAACCGTGGATGGACATCCGCGGGATGGTCACGGGCCTGAGCGAGACGCGCTCCGACCTGTCCTGCCGTCTCGAGGTGCTGGACGGCAGCGTGCTCGACTGTACCGCCCGGCCGCTCAACGCAGGCGCGACCCTGCTGACCTTCATCGACGTGACGGCCAGCGTGAACGTCGAGCGCGCGCTGACCGAGAAGAACGATGCCCTGGAGCGCGCCGCGCAGCTGCGCGACACCTTCGTCCACCACGTCTCCTACGAGCTGCGCTCGCCGCTCACCAACATCATCGGCTTCACCGAGCTGTTGGGCGACGAGACGGTGGGCGCCCTCAACGAGCGCCAGCGCGAGTACTCGGACCACATCAAGGGCTCGTCCTCGGCGCTGCTCGCCATCATCAACGACATCCTCGACCTCGCCTCCATCGACGCGCATTCGCTGGCCCTGCAGCGCGAGACCGTCGACGTGCGCTCGACCATCGAGGCGGCGGCGCGCGGCGTCGAGGACCGGCTGAAGGAGTCGAGCATCGCCCTCGATCTCGACGTGCCCGGCAATGTCGGCAGCTTCCCCGCGGACGCCAAACGCATCCGGCAGATCCTGTTCAACCTGCTCTCCAATGCCGTGGGCTTCTCGAAGGCGGGCCAGCGCGTGCGGGTCGAGGCCCGGCGAACCGCGGAGGAACTCGTGCTCAAGGTGGTCGACCACGGCCGCGGCATCCCGCAGGACGTGATCACGCGGGTCTTCGAGCGGTTCGAGAGCCACACCCTCGGCACCAAGCATCGCGGCGTCGGACTCGGCCTCTCGATCGTTCGGTCCTTCGTCGAGCTGCATGGCGGCCGGGTCACGATCGAGTCGGCGCTCGGAGCCGGCACCAGCGTCACCTGCAGCTTTCCGCTGGAGACGGCGGACGGCAACCGCGAAGCCGCGGAGTAGCGGCGGCAGCCCCGTCCGGCGGGATGCGGGCGGGACAATCCGGAAGGGTTCGTGCCGGGGGCTCACGGAACGCGGAGTTTTCGGTTTAAGGTAACGACCAGAAACGTTTGATCCTCGCGCATGGCCGATCCACGCGAGGATCCGGGGGCGGAGGAGATCGCGGTGAACGAGGATCGGGAGACCATCCACGACGAGGCGGAGCCGGGCGACGAGGCGGAGGCCGTGAACGAGGCCGCCGAGCAGAAACCGTGGGAGATCGTGCTGCCGGAAGAGGGCGCCACCGAAGATCTCGGGGCCTTCCTCGCCGGCATGCTCGTGCCCGGCGACCTCGTCGCTTTGTCGGGCGGCCTCGGCGGCGGCAAGACCGTGCTCGCCCGCGCGATGGTCCGCGAACTGACCGGCGACCCCGATCTCGAGGTGCCGAGTCCGACCTTCACGCTGATGCAGCCTTATGACGGCAAGTCCCGCGACGGGCAGCCCGGCCCGGCCATCGTGCATGCCGACCTCTACCGCCTGCGCGGGCCGGACGAGCTGATCGAGCTCGGCTTCGACGAGATCACCGGGACGGCGATCACCCTGGTGGAGTGGCCGGAGCGGATGGAGCCATGCGCCACGCCGATCCTCACGGTGGAGCTGTCGCTGCGTCCCGAGTTCGGTGAGGGCTCGCGCTTCGTGCGCATCGATGGCCTCAACGGCATGCGCGCGCGCCTCGACCGGGCCCGCGCCATCCGCGCGCTGCTCGGGCGCAGCGGCTGGGACGAGGCCGAGCGCCATTTCATGCAGGGCGACGCCTCGGCGCGGGCCTATGAGCGCCTGGTGAAGCCGGACGGCGCCAACGCCGTGCTGATGATCTCCCCTGCCCGCTCCGACGGGCCGCCGGTGCGGGACGGCAAGCCGTACAGCGCCATCGTCAAGCTCGCCGAAAACGTCGACGCCTTCGTCGCCATGGATCGGGGGCTGCGGGCTCTCGGCTTCTCGGCCCCGAAGATCTACGCCGAGGATCGGGCGCAGGGTCTGCTCATCATCGAGGATCTCGGCCGAGAGCCGGTGATCGAGAACGGCGCACCGCGTCCCGAGCGCTACACGGAGGCCGTGCGGCTGCTCGCCAGGCTCCATGCCACGGAGCTGCCGGGCGTGCTGCCGGTGGCCGACGGCATCGACCACGCGCTGCCGCATTACGACCTCGAAGCCCTTCTGTTCGAGGCCGAACTGCTGCCCGAGTGGTATACCGTTCATAAGGGCACGCATCTCGACGCGGCCGCCCGCGCCGAGTTCGTGGCGGTCTGGACCGAGGCCCTCGGAGATCTGCTAACCGAGCCCACTACCTGGACCCTGCGCGACTATCATTCGCCGAACCTGATCTGGCTGCCCGATCGCGACGGGCTGGAGCGGGTCGGCGTGATCGACTTTCAGGACGCGGTGCTCGGCCATCCGGCCTACGACCTCGCCTCGCTGCTACAGGATGCCCGCGTCGACGCGAGCGCCGATTTCGAGCTGCGTCTGCTCGGCCTCTACATCCGCGAGCGCCGCGCCCGCGACCAAGACTTCGACATGCAGGCCTTCGCCCGCGCCTACGCGGTGCTGGCCGCGCAGCGCGCCACGAAGATCCTCGGCATCTTCGCACGGCTGGACAAGCGCGACGGCAAGCCGGGCTACCTCGCCCACCTGCCGCGGATCGAGGGCTATCTCGCCCGCAACCTCACGCATCCCGGCCTCGACCGGCTGCGGACCTGGCACGAGCGCCACCTGCCGAGCCTCGTCGCCAAGCCGCCGAACGGATGAGCCGGCCATGCAGCCGCGCCTGACGCTCGTCACCCTCGGCACCACCGACCTGCCGCGTGCCGTCCGCTTCTACGAGGCGCTCGGCTGGACCCGATCGGTGCGCGCCGCCGACGGCGTGGCCTTCTTCCAGCTCGGCGGCATGGCCCTCTCGCTGTTTCCCCGCGAAAACCTCGCGGCGGATGCGGGCGTGCCGGCCGAGGGCTCGGGCTTTCGCGGTTTTTCGCTGGCCTACAACACGGCGAGCAAGGACGAGACCGACGCCGTCCTCGCCCAGGCGGTCGAAGCCGGTGCGACCCTCGTGAAGCCGGCTCACGACGTCTTCTGGGGCGGCTATTCGGGGTACTTCGCCGATCCCGACGGCACCCTCTGGGAAGTGGCCTGGAACCCCGGCTTCTCCCTGTTGCCCGACGGCAGCATGGTGCTTCCGGACTGACGCGCAGCCCGCATCCCCGCTTGACGGACGGCGGCCCGTGAACACGATGCCGCTGCACGGCGGGTAGCCGGTGCCCACGAGAAAGCCGGCCGGTATGAGCGACGCCCCCGACCCGACCGCGATCACACGCGCCTTCGTCCTCGCGGCCGGCCTCGGCAAGCGCATGCGGCCGATCACCGCGACGGTGCCGAAACCCCTGGTCGAGGTCGCCGGCAAGGCGCTGATCGACCATGCCCTCGATCGGGCGGCGGAGGGCGGCATCACGGAGGCCGTCGTCAACATCCACTGGCTCGCCGACCAGATGGAAGGCCACCTCCTGCGCCGCACCGAGCTGCCCGCGATCACCATATCGGACGAGCGCGAGGCCCTGTTGGAGACCGGCGGCGGGGTGAAGAAGGCTCTGGCCCAGTTCGGCAGCGAACCCTTCGTGGTCTTCAACTCCGATTCGTTCTGGCTCGAAGGCCCCAAGCCCAACCTCTCCCGCCTGATCGCCGGCTGGAACGCGGAGGCGATGGACATGCTGCTCCTCGTCGCCCCCACCGCGACGAGCCTCGGCTATGACGGCGCCGGCGACTTCTTCATGGATTCCGGCAGCCGCCTCGCCTGGCGCGGCGAGCGCGAGGTCGCCCCCTTCATCTACGCGGGCGTCGCGATCCTGAAGCCCGAGCTTTTCGCGGACACACCGGATGGCTCGTTCTCCCTCACCACGCTGTTCGCCCGCGCGATCGAGCGCGAGCGCTGCTACGGCCTGCGCCTCGACGGTCAGTGGCTTCACGTCGGCACGCCCGAGGCGATCGCCGCTGCCGAGACGCGGGTGAAGGAGAGCGCGAGCGCGCCGTGAGGCAGCCGCCGCCCGATCGGTGATAGACAACGCGGGTCATGCACACGTCGCACATCTTCACCATCCCGCCCGGCGCGCCGTTCCTGCCGACGCTCGCCGATGCGCTCGTCTCCGGCCGGCTCGTCGGCGATGTCGGCGGCGATCCGATCGTGCTGGCCGCGGTGACGATCTACCTGCCGACGCAGCGGGCGGTGCCGGCACTCTCGGCGATCCTGTCCGAGCGGCTCGGCGGGGCGACGCTGCTGCCGCGAATGATCCCGCTCGGCGAGGCCGACGAGGCAGAGCTCGATCTCGCGGCGAGCCCGTTGCTGGAGACGGCCGCGCAGGCGCTGAACCCGGCGATGCCGGCGCTGGAGCGGCGGCTGATCCTGGCGCGTCTCGTGCAGCGATGGGGCAAGGCGGTCGACCGTGCCCTGCTCCAGATCAGCGACGACGTGCCGTTCCGCGTGCCGTCCTCGCCAGCCGACGCCGTCTGTCTCGCGGCCGATCTCGAACGCCTGATGGACGCGCTCACCGTCGAGGGCCTGCCCTGGGACGATATCGGTGCGGCGGTCGAGGTCGAGTACTCGCGCTATTTCGGTCTGACCCTCGACTTCCTGAAGATCGCCGCCGAGAGTTGGCCCGGCATCCTGGCGGAGCGTGGCCTGAGCGACCCGGTGGTGCGCTCGCGCCTGCTCGTGCTCGCCGAGGCCGACCGGCTGATCCGTGAAAGGCCGGCCGACCCGGTCATCGTCGCCGGCTCGACCGGCTCGGTCCCGGCGACGGCAAAACTCATCGCCGCCGTCGCCGGGCTGCCCCGCGGCGCCGTGGTGCTGCCGGGCCTCGACCAGACCCTCGACACGGACGGTTGGGACGCGATCGAGACGGAGGACGAGATCGCCCACGGCCATCCGCAGGCGATCCTGCACCGCCTGCTCGGGCCGTTCGGCCTGAACCGCGACCGCGCGGATGTGATCCCGCTCGGCACCCCCTCCCCCGAGGCGACGGCGCGGCAAGACATGCTCTCGCAGGCGCTGCGGCCGGCAGAGACCACCGATGCCTGGGCGCGGATCGAGCCGGCCGCGCGGATCGACACCGCCCGGCGCGGGCTCGACGGCATCGCCGTGGCCGAATGCCTCGACGAACGCGAGGAGGCGCTGGTGATCGCGCTGGCTTTGCGCGAGACGCTGGAAACGCCCGGCGCCACCGCCGCCCTCGTCACGCCCGACCGGACGCTGGCCATGCGGGTTTCCGCCGATCTGGCGCGCTGGGGCATCGCAGCGGAGGATTCGGCTGGTGCGAGCCTTGCCCGCGCCCCCGCCGGCCGCTTCGCCCGGCTCGTGGCGGAGCTCGCCGTAGACGTTGGGCCAGCGCGAGTCGTCGCCCTGCTCGCGCATCCCTTCGTGCGGCTCGGGCTGACGCGCGGCGACGTCGTGCGGGGCGCGGCCGCTCTGGAAATCGGAGCCCTGCGGGGCCCTGCGCCGCGTGATGGCTTCGACGGACTGCGCGAGGCGCTTCGAAGCAACCGCGCCGCCACCGGCCGCGTGCCGCGCGCACGCCGCCGCCTCCGGCCGGTCGACTGGGAACTGGCCGAAGCCGTCGTGGAACGACTCGAGAAGGCCTTCGCCGGTTTCGCCGGCGTCGCGGACGACGTCGGCAACCTCGTCGCCATCGGCGAGCACCACCGCGCGACCTGCGAAGAGCTGATGCGATGCGTGGCGGGCGACGCGGCCGGTGCGCCCGACGATCCCTCGCTCGACACGCTCGACGGGCTGTTCGACGATCTCGGCTTCGCGTCCGGCGAGGAGTTGCCCGGATACCCGCGCGACTACCCCGCCTTCTTCACCGCGCTCGCCCGCGAACGCACCATCATCGCAACGCCGCGGGCCGCGCATCCGCGCCTGCGCATCCTCGGACTTCTCGAAGCGCGGCTGCTCCATGTCGACCGCATCGTGCTCGGTGGGCTCGACGAGGGCGTCTGGCCGATGCGCACCACCACCGACGCCTTCCTCAACCGGCCGATGCGCATCCGTGTCGGCCTGAACCCGCCGGAGCGGCGCATCGGCCAGAGTGCGCACGACTTCATGCAGGCCCTCGGCTGCCACGACGCCGTGATCACCCGCGCGGCCAAGCGCGAGGGCACGCCGACGGTGCCCTCGCGCTTCCTGCAGCGGTTGGGGGCGTTTTCCGGTGGCGAGGCTTGGCAGGGCGCGATCACGGCCGGGCAGCGACTGCGCAGCTACGCCACCGCGCTCGACAGCAGCGGCGACGTCCGCACGCCGCGCCTGACGCGGCCGGCGCCGAAGCCGGACCCGGCGCTGTTTCCGCGCCGTCTCAGCGTCACGCGGATCGAGCGGCTTGTCCGCGACCCGTATTCGATCTTCGCCGAGTACGTACTGGGGCTGGAAGCGCTCGATCCCCTGGCCGTGCCGCCGGGCGCGAGCGAGCGCGGGACCCTCGTCCATGATATGATGGCGAAGTTCGTCGAGCATTTTCCGGATACGATCGCGGACCCGGCGCAGGCCGAGGCGCAGCTGAAGGCGCTCGCGACGACGGGCTTCGCCAGGATCCGGCAGGACCATCCCGCGCTCTATGCCGAGTGGTTCCCGCGTTTCGAGCGGATGGCCGCGAGCTTCCTCGCCTGGGAACGCGCGCGCCGGCCCGACATCGCGCAGATCCGGCCGGAGATCTCGGGCAAATGGGCGATCCCGCTCGGCTCCGAGACCTTCACCCTCTCGGGTCAGGCCGACCGGATCGAAGCGCGGCGCGACGGGACCTTCTGCATTATCGACTTCAAGACCGGCGTGCCGCCGAGCAACAAGACCGTGTTTGCCGGATTCTCGCCGCAGCTCACGCTGGAAGCCGCGATGCTGATGCACGGGGCCTTCGACGGGATGAAGGCGAACAGCGTGCCGGAGTTGCTCTACGTCCATGCTTCGGGCGGGCGCGAGCCGTTCCGGCCGGTCCCGGTGAAGCCGCCGCAGGGCGAGGCGCGCACCGTGGACGGGATCGTCGAGGAGCATGTCGCGCGGCTGCGCGGGCTGATCGCGCGCTTCCTCACCGGCGAGGCGGCCTATGTCTCGCGGCCCTACCCGCAATATGCGCGCGCCTACAACGAGTACGACCACCTCGCCCGCGTGCTGGAATGGTCGCTCGCCGGAGAGGAGCCATCAGGCCCGTCGTAGCCTGACGCCGCAGGCGGCCAGCACCGCGGCAAGCGTTCCGCCATAGGCGATGGCGCCCGCGGTGCCGAGCACGGCGAGCACCGCGATCTCGCGCAGATGCGGCAGCGCCGGCACGACGCCGTCGGCGAAGGGCAGTCCATAGACCGCGAGCAACGCCAGGACGATGCAGGCGATCGTCACGCCGAGCACGGTCACGCCGAGGGTTCGCCCCGGTGCAGTCCAGCCGCGCCTCAAGGCAAGGCCGTAGAGCAGCACGAGATTGATCCACTGGCCGACCGCCGTTGCCAGCGCCAGGCCGGTGACGCCGTAGGGGCCGGTGAGGACGAGCTTCAGCAGCACGTTGACGGCGATGCCGGTGAGCGAGGCGACGAGCGGCGTCACCGTGTCCTGGCGCGCGTAGAAGCTTGCCACGGCGCTGCGCACCAGCACCACCGCCGGCAGCGCGAGGCCGTAGGCGGCGAGCACGGAGGCCGAGCGCGCGGCGTCTTCCGCAGAGAAGGCGCCACGCTGGAACAAAGCGGCCATGATCAGCCCCGGCAGCGTCAGGAAGGCCACCGTGAACGGCGCCGACAGCGCCAGCGAGAACCCGGCCGCACGGTTCTGTGCCGCATGCGCGCCGACGGCATCTCCAGCAGCGAGCCGGCGGCTCATCTCGGGCAGCAGCACCGTGCCGGCCGCGATGGCGATGACACCGAAGGGCAGCTGGTAGAGCCTGTCCGCATAGTACAGCGCCGAGACCGCGCCGACGGGCAGAAAACTCGCGATGATGGTGTCGGCGAAGGAGGCGATCTGGAAGCCTGCCGAGCCGATCACGGCGGGCCCGAGCACCTTGAAGAACCGCCGCATGTCGGGATCGCGCAGGGTCGGGCGCGTCGGGCCGGGTGCGAAACCGCCCCGCCGGCAGGCCCACCAGACCAGCGCGAATTGCAGCACGCCGGAAACTGTCACGCCCCAGGCGGCGGCATAGGCGGCGTTCGGAAACAGGAAGGCCAGCGCCAGCGCGACCAGCATGGCGAGATTCAAGAGAACCGGCGCGCCGGCCGCCACGGCGAAGCGGCGATGCGCGTTCAGGACGCCGGAGAACAGCGTCACCAGCGTCATGAACAGCAGGTAGGGGAAAGTGATCCGCGTCAGCGACACGGCGAGGTCGAACCGGGTGGGATCGTCGGAAAAGCCTGGCGCCAGGGACCGCACCACCCACGGCATCGCCGGCCAGGCCAGCGCCAGCAGGAGCACCTGCACGATCAGCATCAGTGTGAACACGCGGTCGGCGAACGCTTTCGCAGCACCCGCCGCGCCGGCCTCTTCCAGCCGCGCATAGGCCGGGACGAAGGCGGTGTTGAAGGCGCCCTCGCCGAAGATCGCGCGAAAATGGTTCGGCAGGCGGAAGGCGACGACGAAGGCGTCGGCGATCGGTCCGGCACCCATGATCGCGGCCATGACCACGTCGCGGGCGAAGCCGGTGACCCGCGAAACCAGCGTCCAGCCGCCGACGGAGAGGATCGCGCGGATCATATTTTGCGACAGACGCTGGGCGAGAGGGAGGGTTCGGTGCGCACGTGCCGTCTCACCTTCACCGTCCTGGTTCCCAACACGGACCCTCATCTTGAGGTGGGTTGGTTGGACGAACCACCGCGTGCTAATCAGGCGAAGGTCTAAGCTCGGCAAGGCGCCGTGCGCAAGCCGAGCGATCCGCCGACAAAAACGAAAGAAGCCGCACCTCCGAAGAGGAGCGGCTTCATTGGCAACCCGCCGAAAAGTCGGAGAGGAGCCGGCTTACTTGGCTTCGCCGTAAAGCTTCTCGACGTATTCCCAGTTCACCAGGTTCTCGACGAAGGCCTTGAGGTAGTCGGGGCGGCGGTTGCGGTAGTCGATGTAGTAGGAGTGCTCCCAGACATCGACGCCGAGGATCGGCTTGGCGCCGTGGACGAGCGGGTTCTCGCCGTTCGGGGTCTTCTGGATGACGAGCTTGCCGTCCTTGACCGCGAGCCACGCCCAGCCGGAGCCGAACTGGCCGATGCCGGCTTGGATGAAGTCGGCCTTGAACTTCTCGTAGCCGCCGAGGTCCTCATCGATCTTCTTCGCGATCTCGGCCGGGGGCTGTCCGCCGCCGTTGGGCTTCAGCCAGTTCCAGAAATGGAGGTGGTTGAAGTGCTGCGCCGCGTTGTTGAACAACGGCTGGTTCGAGCCGTGCGATGCCTTGACGATCTCCTCGAGGCTCTTGCTTTCGAGTTCGCTGCCCTCGAGCAGCTTGTTGGCCGTGTCGACATAGGTCTTGTGGTGCTTGTCGTGGTGAAACTCGAGAGTCTCCTTCGACATGTACGGACCCAGCGCGTCGTAGGCGTAGGGAAGCTCGGGAAGGGTCAGGGTCATTCAGATCACTCCGTGTCGGTTGAGCCCCGGGGCGGAGAGCGGTCGGCGCGCATCGGATAGGCGCGCGGCCTCTCGGGGCGACGAATGTGTAGGTAAGTCACGCATCCGTCTCGGCAACGCCGCCATGCGGCATAAGCGTCGCGCCGCCCTCTCTCGGACGGACTGATGGCTGTGCGCAAGCGCACCGTTCGATTTTGAAAAAGCAGGTCAGGGCTTTATCGTCGCCGCAGTCATGCTGCGGCCGTCGCCGCCGTCGTATCCGAGTATCCCATGGTCATCGCGCTGTTCGCGCTCAGTCTCGTCATGATCGTCGGCGGCGCAGCCGCGGTGGTGCAGGGCTTCCCCTACGTCCGCCTCGAAAGCGGACTCGCCATGGTCATCGGCGGCACCACGGCCGCCTCGGCAGGTGCGGTACTGCTCGGCATCGCCGCCGCGATCCTGCAGATGAAGAGGCTCGCCGGCGCCCTCGGGCATCGCGGCGACGCGACGACCGGCGAGGTCGCGTTCGTCCCGCCCCCCGGCAAGGCCGGTCCGGCTCCCTCCGTCCCGGAGTTCCGGGCGCCGGCCTTCGAGGCGACCGCCCTTGTCGCCACCGAACCGGCGACGGCCACGGCCGGCGCGGCGGGTCTCGCGGGCATCAGCCTCGGCGGCATGCGCGATCTCCTCGGCAGCGGGGACGACCGCTCGACGGCCGATCTCCAGCAGGGCCGCTCCGTGGAGATCGAACCTCCGCTACCGAACCTGCTGCCCCCGGCCGCTTCCGGCGAGTCAATCTCGCCCGACGAAGACCTGTTCGCCTCGCCCGGCGATCGTCCCGGCCACGGCCCGAGGGCGGCGGCCGACGCGTTGCCGGAAAATCTTGCCGACGCATCGCCCGACGACGCGCGGGAGACCGATCCGGCCCAGGAGGAACTCGCTTTGAGGCCGTCCCTCGACGGGCCTTCCGCTTCCTCCGAACCCGAGGTCGAGCCCCCCGCAGTGGAACTACCGCCTGCCCCGCTCGAAGAGCCGGCAGAACAGGCGGACGAGCCGAAATCCGAAGCGCTGCAGGTCGTCGGCACCTACGCGTCGGGCGCCAACACCTATGTGATGTTCGCCAACGGCACGATCCAGGCGGACACGCCGCGCGGACAGTTCACCTTCCAGTCCCTCGACGAGCTGAAACAGTTCGTTGATTCCGGCGGCGAGACCAACGCGCGCGGAGCGGCCTGATAGACGGCGAAATCGGCCCATGCCGGTCGGCGCCTCTTCCCGGACGCCCCCAGGCATGAACGGAAGGCAATCCGCGCGATCCAGGGAGACAGAGGACCGCGTCAGTGCCTCGATATTGAGTCGCTGAGATTTCGATTTTTGGGCCGAGCCGGATCGTGGTCTGACGAAGGTCTAGGCTGAAGCCTTCGTCACACCAGCGGGTTGAGCGCCGCGTTTCGGGCCGGCAGCGGCGCCAGCATGGAGAGGCGAAATCCCTCGGGAGCGTATTCGCTGCGGACTTCGGCCTGGACCTGGGTGGTCAGCACCCGCTGCAGCAGACGGGAGCCGAAGCCCTGGCGCGACGGGACGGAGACCGGCGGCCCCTCGCTCTCGCACCACGCGAACTGCAGGATGCCGGCTTCGCCCCCGGGGACGATCGACCAGCTGACCGTGATGCGGCCCTGGCGGGTCGAGAGCGCGCCGTACTTGGCGGCGTTGGTGGTGAGCTCGTGGATCGCCATACCGATCGGCACCGCGATGTCCGAGGGCAGGTCGACCTCCGGGCCAATGAGGGAAACACGCGATTCGAGGCTGCCGTCCTCCTCGGTCTCGATGTAGGGCGTGAGCTCGTTCACCAGCAGGCCGTGCAGCTTCGCCGTCTGCCAGGTGTCCTCGGTGAGCACCGAATGCGTGTGCGACAGCGATTTGATGCGGCCGACGAAGGCCTCGTAGAAGCTATCGATGCTGCTTGCCGTCCGCGCCGTCGAGCCGACGATCGCCTGCACCGTCGCGAGCGTATTCTTCACGCGGTGATGCAGTTCGCGGATCAGCAGGGTCTGGCGCTCCTGAGCCTGGAGGCGGTCGGTGACGTCGGCCACGACCCCGATCAAGCGCCGCGGCAACCGATCGGGCTCGTCGCGTTCGAAGCGGCCGGCCATCTCGATGCTCCGCCATGCGCCGGTGCCGAAATGCCGGATCCGGCCCGAGACCTTCAGGATGCCGTCCTCGCGGAGCGCCTTGGTGATCGCGCGGCGGACATGGGGACGGTCCTCGGGGTGCAGGAAGCGGTTGAGGAACTCGCCCTTTCCGACGCCGCCCTCCTCCGCCCGGCGGCCGAAGATCTCGAACATGCGTTCGTTCTCCCAGACCGCAGCATCATCGAGCAGGTGCCATTCGAAGATGCCGAGCGACGCAAGGGACGTCGCGACGCGCAGGCGCTGCTCGCGCTCGCGCAGCAGCTTCTGCGCCTCGATGCGCCTGGTCACGTTGCGGACGATGCCGACCATGCCGGTGAGCGTGTCGTCGGCGCCGTAGGTCGGCGCGCCGCGCACACCCACCGCGACCTCCATGCCGTCGTTGCCGCGGGTGAAGCGGCTCTCGAACTCCCAGGGCTCACGTCGCGCGAGTGCCGCCGCCACGATTCCGTGGATGCGCTCGTGATCCTCGGAGACGAATCCCGTCTGCATCGTCGACCAGCGCGCCGAGCGGCCTGCGGGATAGCCTAGGATCCGGCCGGCGCGGCGCGAGAGCGAGACCTGTCCGCTGGTCGCCTCCCAGCGCCATTCGCCGAGGCCGGCGGCGACGAGGGCGTCGCGGTTCTGCTCGGCACGAACCAGTTCGTCCGCGTCCACCGGCTCGACCACGGCGACGAGGTCGGCATCGCCGCGGCCGTCATGGGGCGCAGGCGTGATGGTCAGGCGCAGATCGACGCCGTTACCGTCGGCACGGCGCCAGCGGCGGATGCCGGGCGCGAGCACCGGCGTGCGGTCGGTCAGGAGTGTGGTGACGGACGCGCCGGCAAGGCTGCCGGGCATGTAGCCGAGCAGGCGGCAGAGGAAAGGGTTGGCGTCGCGCAGGGTTCTCCCATCCGCGGCGATCAGCGCCAAGCCTATGGACGCTCCCGCGAAAACCGCCTCGTGCAGACCGGGGGCACGGAGGTCCGCCCCTCGGTCGTCCTCGCCGCTATTGTCCAAGACGCAACCTCGTTCGGCGGGCTTCCGACCGTGCCGTGGCGCGGAAGATGGGATGCTCGCAGGCCCTGTCCAGCGGGGCGGGCGCACCATGAACGCCGGGACGGGCCACGGCAAGGCTTCGCCCGCCGCGGCTCCAAGACCGACGGCCGCAAGCTCCGACTCTTCAAGCCGTCGGCAAGCGCGAATGCGCATCGCCGCGCGCAGTCGGATGTCTGCAGACTGTGCATACTTGTCTGCATGCGACGGCAGCTCGGAAGGCAGCGGACGGAAGGGCCACTGCTATCAAGCCCCGCTCCCGGCGCGCAGAAGGCGCGGCGTCGCGCTGGCCAGCATCCGTCCGGCCCGCAGGACGGCAACCGCCTCCCCCGGGGAACGACGCGCCAGAGCATGCAGGATCCGGATCGGCATCTGCCCGAGGAAGGCGCCCGCCAGCACGGCGAGAGCCGCGACCCGCCCATGGTGCTTTGCCGTAAACAGCACCTGCGAACGCAGAAAGTAGAACAGGCGCCGGTCCCTGACCTGTCCGGTGGTGCCCTGGCCGCGATGCAGCACTACGGCATCGGCCGCATGGTTCACGCTGCGGCCGCTCGCCAGCACGCGGACGCAGAGGTCGGTATCCTCGAAATAGACGAAGAAGCGCTCGTCGAAGCCGCCGAGACCCTCGAAGAGCGGACGCGGGATCATCAGGAACGCGCCCATCACAGCGTCGACCGGCCGGCTGTCGGCATGGTCCCACTCGGTCATGAAGTGCTGGCGCACGAGCCGCGGCAGCAGCCGGTCGAGCATCGCTGCATTCGCGACGAGGCCGCAGGCCGTGGGCGTGCGGGCGCAGGTGCGGTGGGTCGTGCCGTCCTCGTCCACGAGCCGGGCGCCGACGATCCCCGCGCCGGGGCGAGAACGGAAGGCGGCGAGTGCCGCCGGGATGCCGTCGCGCGTCGCCTCGGTGTCGGGGTTGAGAAACAGGATCGTGCCGCTCCGGCCGAGGGCAGCGCCCTGGTTGCAGGCCTTGCCGAAGCCGAGATTGTCCGGGTTGGACAGGACGGTGAGGGCGAGGCGCTCGGCGTCGAGGCCCTCGGCCGAGCCGTCGGAGGAGGCGTTGTCGACCACGACGACGTGCAGGTCAGCGGCGTTGGCGCTGGCGGCGAGGCTCCGGATACAGGCGCGCAGCTGGTCGCCGGCATTCCAGTTGACGATGACGACATCGATGCGGCGCGGATCGTCTCCCGCGATCGTCATGGCGCGCCGGCCGGACGGCCGAGACGTCCGCGGAATCCGTTCGCAGCGGCCCGCAGCAACCGCCCGAGAACGGCGGGCTTGTAACCGGAATCCGACCAGTACAGGGCGGTCTGGAGGGGCAGGTAGGCCATCTGCGTCAGCTTCCAGCGTCGCGGCACATGCGCGAGCCGCCAGCCATAGACCGTGTTGCGGATGTAGGTTTCCATCCGGAAGAGAGGCTGGCGCGCGATCGCGACCGGCAGCCAGCGCGCGCGGATGATCCCGCTGCCGACGCATTGCGCCATCGGCGTCGCACGGTCGACCCAGCAGGAATGCCCAGCCGCCCAAGCGCGAAAGCACCATTCGAGGTCGATCGCGTCGATGAAATAGTCTTCGCGAAAGGGGCCGATGCGGGCGAAGGCGGCGAGATCGAGGAGGGAGCCGGAGGTCGCCATGAATTCTACCGGATCGAGGCCGGGCAAGGCCGGCACACCCCGGCGCAGTGGATAGCGCGGCGTCTTGCGGCCCTCGACCGGCCGCTGGACCGGGCCGACCATCGCCGGTCCCTGCATCGGGGAGAGCCGGCCCATGGCAGCCCTGAGGCCGAGGATCAGTTCGGGGGACGGCTCGCTGTCCTGGTCGAGCAGCAGGAGGTAGCGGGCACCAGCGGCGGTCGCCGCCTCGGCCATCCGGTTCAGCGCCGCCCCGACGCCGACATTGTCGCCGGTGCCGATCACCCGGACGCCGTCGCTGCGGTCGAGCACGGCCCGGGTCTCGAGCGATACCCCGCCGTTGTCGTAAGCGAAGACGTGCGGGACAGGCACCGAGAAGGCCGCGACGAGGGCTGCGACGTGCTCGGGCCGGGGATGGAACAGCGTGACCCCAGCGGCGATGTCCGCGAGCGGGCTGCGTGTCTGCGCCGGCCCGGTCATTCGCCGACGAGCTTGTAGCCCTGGCCCGGCTTCACTGCGGCGCCGCGCTCCAGGCCGTTCAGCACTAGGAAGCGGTCGAGCGCACGGTCCGGCGCGACCATGCGGGCGGCGAGCGCATCCGCCGTGTCGCCAGCTGATGCCGTGACGATGCGCAGGTGCAGGGGCTTCAACGCGCGTGCCTCGTCGGGGTCGACGCTCGACAGGCTGTCGACCCAGCGCCGGAACGCGGCGTCGGGATCTGCCGAGCCCTTGGCCGCCATGATCATGCGGTAGGTGTTCTCGCCCACCCGGATCGCGGCGAGGCGGAAGGTCCAGTCCTTGCCCTTCGAGACCGCGAATACGGCGGGCCGGCCCTCGACGATGCGGTTCTCGATGGTGCCCGGGTCGATGCCGTCGTTCCAGGTGGCCTTGAGCACGTCTTCGAGGCTGCGCCCCGTGCTGCTCTCGACCTGATCGAACAGAATCCGCCGAGTTCCGTCCCGTGTGGTCCCGAGCACGGCGTTGCGGGTGTTCTCGATGGCGATACCGTCCGGCACTTCGAAGGCGATGCCGAGGCTCGGATGCAGGAAGCGCGTGCCCCGCACCATGCCGTCCCCGGGGTTGTCGCCGTAGGCGATGCCGTCGATCGCCGCGAGGAAACGCGCGCGCTCGTCGACTCCGAGCCCGGGCGCGCCGATGCGCCGGGCGGCGCGGGTCACCAGGGTGATGCGCTCGACGGTGCCCGGATGGGTCGCGAGCATGTCGGGCTCGCCGTTCGATCCCGTGCCGGTCTTCAGCGCGAGCGTGCGGTTGAGGGCGGTGAGGAAGCGGGCGGCGCCGAACGGGTCGAAGCCGGCGCCGGCCAGCGTCTTTACGCCGGCGGCGTCCGCCTCGAGCTCTTGGTCGCGCGAGAATCGGGCCAGCGTGACCTTGGACTGGCTCTCCATCTGCGCGCCGGCGGCCGGATCGTTCAGGACGTCGGCGACGACGCGACTGACGAGCTGCGAGCGCAGGGCCATCTCGGTGCGGGCGGTGGCATGGCGCAGGGTGACATGCGCGATCTCGTGGGCGAGCACGGCCGCCACCTCCGACGAATCCGAGGCGAGCGCCACGAGGCCGCGAGTGACGTAGAGCCGGCCACTCGGCAGGGCGAAGGCATTGACGACGGGCGAGTCGAGCAGAGTGACCGCGTAGGGCTCCTCCGGCCGCTCGCTGGCGCGCACCAGCCGGTCGGTGATCTCGGTGAGCAGGCGCAGAGTCGCGGGTGCGCGGTATTCGCCGCCGAAGGAGGCGACGAGCTTGGCGTGGTCGGCCTCGTCGGCGACGCGCCGGCCGGTGGTACGGGGAGCCTGCGCCGGCACGGAGATCGCGGCCGGCGTCAAAATGGTGCCGGTCTGGTCGCCGGCGCACCCACCGAGCACGGCAGCAAGCCCCGCCAGCGCCATCAGGCGCCGTGCGAGCCGTGTCCGTGCCGTATGCCGCAGAGCCCCAGCCATCACAATTCAGCGCGTCAGCGCCCGCTCTCCTTCCGGCACCTCGATCATGTCCGCGCTGACGATGTCCAGGGTCGGACCTCTCCGGACCTCGACCCTGCCGCGAACCCGCGCGAGGCGCCCCCTCAGCGTGGCGGCAGTCAAACCACGCTCCTGCATGATCCGCCAAGTGCGTTTCATCACGATTACGGTCAAGCCTGCCGTGGAGTTTCGGACGAAGTCCAGATAGGTGCGATCGGCCCGTTCGCCGACGCCGACGATGCGTCCTTCCGCGACGACGAACCGGCCGGCCAGCGCTCCGAGCGCCGGTCCGTCCCGGGCGTCGAGCACGGCTGCGCCCCAGACCCCACGCCGGGCGGAGCGGGGTTCGGCCTCCAGCGCGATCAGGTCGCCGCGGCACAGGATGTCGCTCTCGCCGGCATCCGCATGCGCCAGACCAGCCGCGACGAGGCCGGCGGCGAGATCGACGGGCTCGTCGGCGTCGGAGGCCGGCTCGGCCACGGCCTCGATCCGGGCGCGGCCCCAGCGATCGTCCCCGCCCCTGGCGCTCACGGCCAGGGGCCGGCCGCGAAAGCCCATCAGGTAGGACGCGGCCTGCGTCGCCTCTGGCTCGGTCTCCGGCCAGTGCAAATCGGCTAGGATGGCGCGGGCGCCGGAGGCCATGACGAGCTCCCCGCGCGGGCCGAGGCTGTCGATGCTTTCGTCGCGCAAAGCCGAGGCCCGGCACGATTCGGGTTCGGCGCGCGGCACGGCCGCTGCCGGATTCGCGAAGACCGCGAAGGCGCAGACCAAACAAGGAGCGAGGTGGACGGACATACGGAACACGGGAAATCGGACCGCGATGGGCGGGGCGACGGGGCCCCGTCGCTTCTAACTCCACGTGATCCGTCGCTGAAATCTGCGGCGGATCTTCGGTCGGGCGTGCCGGCGAGGCCGCAACGATCGCTTTTGCGGACGGTGCGGCCATGAGGCCACAGCGCTGCTCGCGGAGTCCCTGTTGGCGGCAATCCGCCGCGATGCTATGGCAGCTTCGGTTGTCTCCGTAGCTCAGCTGGACAGAGCACAGGTTTCCTAGAAAAATTGGGCGTCGCGAGGGGAAACCGCGCGGCGGATCCGCTCAAAGTCGGGGAAAGCTCACAGCGCTCGTCAGGGCGCCTGCCGATCCCGAGCCAAGCCCGCCTCACCGCGGGAAGGTGTAGAGACTAGACGGGCGGCACCTAAAGGCTTCACTCCGAGGCTCATGGTGAAGGGATAGTCCAGGCCACGAACATCTTAAGGACACCCTTGAGGATGGCGGCGAAAGCCGAAGTGGTATGAAACCTGGGGTCGCAGGTTCGAGCCCTGCCGGGGACGCCAACGTTTTTCGAATGCATAATTTGCTTACTAATTATCTTTTGTTGTGATTTTAGACCTTGCGCAACGCCGGATTTCGCCGGAATGATCCGGCAAAACGGCAATGCTGCGCAGGACGCGACATGGCGGGTCAGAAGACCGACGAGCGGGACATCCACCTGGGCCTTCGTATGGCGGAAGAGCGCAAGCGCTCGCATCTGACACAGCGCAAGGTGGCACAGAGCTTCGGCATGTCCGCGGCCCAGCTTCAGAAATACGAGAAGGGCGTGAACCGCATCAGTGCGGTCCACCTCGAAATCCTGAGCCGGATGACGGGCGTGCCGATCGGCGATTTCTTCGAGGGCATCCCCCATCTCGACGACGTGCCCGACCGCGGCTTCTCGGATGCCGAGCAGCATGCCTTCGTGCCGGAGGGCCCCTGGGCCGGCCTCGCCCTGGTCATGGCCAAGCACGTCGTCAACACCTTCGACGAGCCGAACCGGCGGGACTTCGCCAGCGCGGTCGATACGCTGCAGCGCGAGTTGAGCCGCTAGGATCCGACGCCGCGAAGTCTCTTTGGGATCGTTCGATATAACGGACGATTTCGTTGCATCGGGTTGACCGGTCGGAATACGGGTGCAAGAACCGCGGCTTTCCGGGTCAAGCGCCGCGATAGGTCTGGCGCGCCCGTAGCCGGGGGTGCGTCGCATGCCGCGTTCAGATTACCTGTTCACGAGTGAATCCGTCTCCGAGGGCCACCCCGACAAGGTGAGCGACCGGATCTCGGACACCGTCGTCGACGCCTATCTCGCCGCGATGCCGGAGGCCCGCCTCGGCGTCGAGACGCTGACCACGACCAACCGCGTCGTGATCGCCGGCGAGGTCCGCGGCCCCGATTCCGTGACCTTCAAGGACCTGGAGGAGCTCTCCCGCGAGGCCGTGCGCGACATCGGCTACGAGCAGGCCGGCTTCCACTGGAAGAACAACGACGTCCAGATCTACCTGCACGCCCAGTCCGCCGACATCGCGCAGGGCGTGGACGCCGCCGGCAACAAGGACGAGGGCGCGGGCGACCAGGGCATCATGTTCGGCTACGCCGCCGACGAGACCCCGGACCTGATGCCGGCGCCGATCTACTACGCCCACAAGATCCTCAAGGACCTCGCCGACGCCCGCAAGGCCAAGCAGGGCGATGCCGCGAAGCTCGGCCCCGACGCCAAGAGCCAGGTGACGGTGCGCTACGTCAACGGCCGCCCGGTCGAGGCCACGCAGATCGTGCTCTCCACCCAGCATCTCGACGAGTCCCTCGACTCGGCGGACGTGCGCGCCATCGTCGAGCCCTATATCCGCGCGGCCCTGCCGAAGGATTGGATCACCGAGGGCACGGTCTGGCACATCAACCCGACGGGCAAGTTCGTGATCGGCGGCCCCGACGGCGATGCCGGCCTCACCGGCCGCAAGATCATCGTCGACACCTACGGCGGCGCGGCGCCCCACGGCGGCGGCGCCTTCTCCGGCAAGGACCCGACCAAGGTGGACCGCTCGGCCGCCTACGCCGCGCGCTACCTTGCCAAGAACGTCGTCGCCGCCGGCCTCGCCTCGCGCGCCACGATCCAGCTCGCCTACGCCATCGGCGTGTCGAAGCCGCTCTCGATCTATGTCGACCTGCACGGCACCGGCAACGTCGACGAGGCCCGCCTCGAAGGCGTGCTGATGGATGCCCTCGACCTCTCGCCCCGCGGCATCCGCACGGCGCTGCAGCTCAACAAGCCGATCTACGCCCGCACCTCGGCCTACGGCCATTTCGGCCGCAAGCCCGACGCCGACGGCGGCTTCTCCTGGGAGAAGACCGACCTCGCCGACAAGCTCAAGTCCGCCCTGAGCTGAGCCAAAAAACCCTCCCCCCTCTGCGGGGGAGGGTGCCTCGCGGATGCGAGGCGGGAGAGGGGAAAGCCCTTTCCGGATAAGGCGTTCCCCTCTCCCGACCCGCTTCGCGGGCCACCCTCTCCCGCAGGGGGGAGAGGGTTTTTCGCGTTCAGCACGAGGCCACGTCCATTCAACCCGAATCCCCAGAGCGCGCCTTCTTCGGCCGCCGCAAGGGCAAGCGCCTGCGCCCCGGCCAGGAAGACCGCCTCGCCGCGCTGCTGCCGTCGCTCCGCGTCGTGCTGCCCGAGAACGGCGGCCGCCTCGATCCGCCGGCCCTCTTCCCGAACCCCGTGGACGAGGTCTGGCTCGAGATCGGCTTCGGCGGGGGCGAGCACCTCGCCGACAACGCCGAAAAACATCCCGGCACGGGCCTCATCGGCTGCGAGCCCTTCGTGAACGGCGTCGTCAAGCTCTTGGGCGAGATCGACGAACGCGGCCTCACCAACGTGCGCATCCGCGACGAGGACGCGACGCAGCTCCTCGCCGCCCTGCCCGATGCCAGCCTGGCCCGGGTCTACCTGCTCTATCCCGATCCCTGGCCGAAGCGCCGCCAGCGCAAGCGCCGCTTCGTCTCCGACGCGTCGCTCGCCGAGATCGCCCGCGTGCTCAGGCCCGGCGGCGTTTTTCGCTTCGCCACCGACATCGACGACTATGCGGGCTGGACCCTGGTGCGCGCCGCGCGCTGCGCGTCCTTACGCTGGACGGCCGCGCGCGCGGCGGACTGGCTCACCCCGTTCCCCGGCTGGCCCGGCACCCGCTACGAGGCCAAGGCCAAGGGGGCCGGCCGCCGGCCGAGCTACCTCACGTTCGAGCGGATCTGAGCGCGGCCCGCCTGCCGGCCGCTCGCGGCACGGGACGAAGCGCATCTGCGACATAAACGGACGCTTTCGGACAAAGCCCTCTCCGGCGGGAACATGGGTCGGCACCGGGGGCTACCCCTCTGCGCACCTCGCGCGAGGACCAGCCCCATGTTCATGCGAATCGACAAGCTCCAGGCCGAGCTTCCCTTGCCGAAGCGGCCCGATCCGAACGCGGCGGCGGCCTTGCAGGAGCTGCTCGGCGGCAAGTACGGCGAGATGTCGACGCTCGGAAACTACATGTTCCAGAGCTTCAATTTTCGCAACAAGACCAAGCTGCGGCCGTTCTACAGCCTCGTCTCAAGCATCTTCGCCGAAGAGCTCGGCCACGTCGAACTCGTTTCGACCGGCGTGGCGATGCTGAACAACGGCCCCGGCGACGACACCGAGAACGTCGACATCTCGAAGGCGCCCTTCGAGGACATGAAGGACATCCGGCTCGCCGGCAGCTTCCTGTCGAACGGCGGCGGCGCGATGCCGATGAACTCCAACGCCGCGTCCTGGAACATGGACATGGTCACGACGACCGGGAACCTGATCATCGATCTGCTGCACAACTTCCACCTCGAATGCGGCGCGCGCCTGCACAAGCTGCGCGTCTACGAGACCCTGACGGACCCGACCGGCCGCGAGGTCTGCGGCTACCTCTTGGTGCGCGGCTCGGTCCACGCCCACGCCTATGCCCTCGCGCTGAAGAAGCTCACCGGCGTCGAGATCGAAAAGATGCTGCCGACCCCCAACATCGTCCTCGACAAGATTCCCGAGTGTCAGAAATACCTGCAGGAGGGCAGCCACCGCCGCCTCTACAGCTTCAGCCCGGATGATTACGCCGAGGCAGCCGGGGTCTGGTCCAACGACGAGGTCGCGCTGCCGGGCGACCCGCCGGGCCAGCTCGAGATCGTCGACGGCCATCCCGAGGGCGGCAAGATCCCCGAGCTCGACGGCAATTACGGCGCCTTCGCCCCCGATTACGCCCCGCAGGAAATCTTCGAGATCGCGAGCAAGCTCTACAAGAAGAGCCGCTGAGGACACGGGCGGACACCCGGGCCACCCCACTACTGACAAGACAAGCGCCTCGCACAAATCGTGCGGGGCGCTTTTTCGTGAGCCGACCCCGGCCCCGCGACGAAGCCGACGCCACGTCATGTCGATCGGAGCGGGCTCCGCGCATCCCCCTCGCCCCGCACGCGGGGAGAGGGCTTCGGCGACCTCGTCGTCGCCGAAGCGAGGCGGCAGCCGAAGGTGAGGGGGCTTCGACGGAAGACTCTCGTCCGGCACCACCCCCTCACCGCCGCTTCGGCTTCGCCTCCGCTTCCTTCATGGACGACGAGGTCCATGAAGGCCTCTCCCCACCCGAAGTCGGGCCTGCCCGACTTCGGCGCATGAAGCAGATCTCGGGCAGGCCCGAGATCTGTGCGGGGAGAGGAGACTGCGCACGACCGAACCGATCAGCCGGAGACGGTATCGACCGTCATTGCGAGGCAAAGCCGAAGCCATCCACGGCCAACGCCCCGACGTCGGCATGTTGGCCATGGATGGCTTCGCTACGCGCGCAATGACGGCCGAGGCACGGAAGACCGCATCCCCGAACCCGCGATCGTTCGACCGAACGGAATTCGGGACGATCGTCCCGCCTGTCCCAGGCCGTCCCACGGCCCCCTTCGAGCCCCGCACCGGCCCCTGCGCGACCGACCTCCGAGCCGAAGCGAAAATCTTGACATCCGGCTCGCTATATGACACAATTCCTATATGTGGGGAAGTGTACTCAGATTGTCGGCGGCGCTCCCGGAGGAGCCGAGGCTTTCGCCGGTGCGGGGACGGCCGAATGATCCGGCGGCGTTGGCCGAGGTGCGGCGGCTGATCGAGACGAGCGCCCTGTCCTACCGGGCCATCGCAAAAGTCACCGGCGTGCCGCGCACGACCATCTCGCGCCACGTGCTGGAGCGCGGCTGGATCCGGCCGACGGGCGGCGACGTGCCGCCCCTGAGCGCGGAGGGCGAGCGCCGCATGCGGCGCGGTCTCCTGGCGGAGCGGGTGCTGCGCGCGGCCGAGGATCTGGTCCAAAGAATCGAGCTGGACCCGACAGCAACCCCCGCCGCCTTCGCCCGCGCCGTGCGGGTGCTCGCGCTGGCGCAGCGGCTGGATCGGCCTTGTATGGCGCGTTCGCGGGTGTCGCGGGCGCAGCGGGTGAAAGAAGGCAAAGCGGCGGGATGAGCTACTACCACAATCGTAATATTGAATTTCTACCCTTGACCTGGCGCTCAAGACAGTACTCAGCTTATTTGCTGGAGCGCTCGGCCCTCTACTCAAGATGTATTTTATGTTTACCATCCTAGCTTTCGAGATGCTGATACGATATAACTTTATTTTTAAAAATATTTAACATTTAATCTGTATCTTATATAATATATTTAATACTATAATGGAATTATAAGAATACGGTCTTAGAGTAAATATACTATGTAGCCCGCCGGGCATCTTAGAATTTATCGTTCGATAGCAATCTAGCACCGTTAAAACATCCTTCACGCCGGAAGAGCCGTCTTAGGAAAGAAGGGTCCTGCGTAGCTAGACCCCATGCCTCGATTGCCCTTTCAGTTTTCAGCTGGCAGCCTATTGCCGGGCGGAGACACGACGTGCTTGATGCGCGGAGGTTGCAGAAAGCGACCTCGCTGCCTAGCGAGATCATGGCGCAGCAGAGAGCCATATGAAACAGATTGCCATCTTCAATCATAAAGGCGGCGTGTCGAAAACGACAATGACGTTTCACCTCGCCTGGATGTTGGCAACATTCGGCAAACGAGTAATGGTGGTTGATTGCGATCCGCAATGCAATCTTACCGGTATCTTCATCGGCAATTTAGACACTGATGATTATCCCTTTGAAAGCGCATCCCCCCAACGCCCTAGAAATATCAGAGATGCTGTTCGGCCTGCCTTCGAGTCCCGCCCATATTCTATTACGGCAACGGAGCTGTATGAATCCAGCCTACAACCTGGTCTTTTCCTGCTTCCCGGTCATGTTGGATTATCCGAATACGAAAGTCAGCTAGCGGTTGCACACGAGCTTAGCAATACTCTTTCGGCGCTACAAAATATACCGGGCGCCCTTCATCATGCGATAGAACGGTCGGCCGTTCTTAACAACATTGATTACGCCCTTGTGGATATGAGCCCAAGTCTAGGCGCCCTCAATCAAAATCTATTTATGACGAGCGACGCATTCATCCTTCCGATGGCCCCTGACTTATTCTCGTCAATGGCGCTTCGCTCATTAGCGCGCACTCTTCCAAAATGGGCAGAATGGGGCCGGAAGGCTTCTGCAAATACGATTCTAAAAGAAGCGGATTATCCGTTTCGACCGATTACTCCGTCGTATCTGGGTGCAACCGTTAATAATTTTCGCAAGAGAGCGAGAGGGGGCGAAGAAGCTAGACCCACTCAAGCTTTCCAGAAATGGTTTGATCGACTTGCCGAGGCCCGAGATACTGAATTAATATATGCGCTGGATTCAGCGCGGATGCTATTGTCACCTGAAATTTACGCAAATGCGCACGCGCCGACAAACGATTTTCTTATGGAAATTGGATCACTAGATGGCCTTATTGCTACAGCCCAGGAATTGGCCAAGCCCGTATTTGCTATCGACCTTGCTGTGGATACGACTTTTCGCGGAACCGTAGGAGAGAGCTATCAAACGAAAATCGATGACATTGAGGGCGGCTTCAGAGCTGGTGCGGAAAAGGTAATAGCACTTACGGACCAATTTTAAGTATGGAACGGTTCGAGGGCGCAACGACTACTTTCGTGCACGCTATGGATCGGGCGCGTCAGATGATATCGCTATTCGATGCCTTGTCGGCATTGCGACCGCGTGAGCCTGCCAATGACGATGCTCTGCGATCAGCATACTTCCTTGCGGTGAGCTCTTTTGATTTCTTCGCTCACGAACTTGCGGCTGTCGAAGCAAAGCATCGATTCACGAATGGCCTGAAAACCCGGAATATACATCTGCCCATGGAGGTAATGACTATTATTGACATAGATACTAGAATTTCGACAGCAGAGGCCCATGTTAGGCAAGCGAACTCTTATAAAGCGTTCGTTGATCCTGGGAAACTAGCTGAAATGCTGTCCTGTTATTGCCAAAGACCTTGGGATAATTTGGCCGCACGTATTAATGCGGCCTTACCTGAAATCGAACGAAGGTCAGCGGATGACATTAAAGGGCAACTTAAGAGCATTTGGAAGAGAAGAATTAAATTGCCCATGAAGCAGATGTAAACCCGTCATTATCCGGAGTTGCTCTCTGGCCAATCGACAAGGTAGACTCCATGATTACAATAGATTTTATTGCATCGATTGGAAACCATATGCCAATGGTCATTTCCGAGGCATTGGCAGACGAGGGTGCAGAGTAAATTTCATAAATTTGCAATCAATTTTTGATTTTAATTTTCCTCTCCTCATATTGGGCAGATTGTCGCCGAACAGGCCTTAATCGCTGAATTCACTATAATGGTTCAAGCCGAACTCTACCCAATCTAGATCCCGAACTTGACTGAGCTCATCAATGTATACGCGGTCGTGGCCGTGACCCCATCAAGCAGCAATCACGCCGCCGCCAGCGACATCGACATCGATTCCTTCTTCATCAGCTCCCGGTAGAAACCCTCCTTGTGGGTGAGCATCTCGGGCGAGCCGTCCTGGGCGATGCGGCCGTCGTCGAGGACGACGATGCGGTCGAAGTCCTTGAGGGTCGAGAGCCGGTGGGCGATGGCGATCACCGTGCGACCCTGCATCAGGTTGGCGAGCGCGTGGCGGATCGCCTCCTCGGATTCGGCGTCGAGCGCCGAGGTCGCCTCGTCGAGGAGCAGGATCGGCGAGTCCTTCAGGATGGCGCGGGCGATGGCGATGCGCTGGCGCTGGCCGCCCGACAGCTTGACGCCGCGGTCGCCGACGATGGTGTCGAAGCCCTCGGGCAGCGCCTCGATGAAGTCGGTGCAATGGGCGGCGGCGGCGGCCTTCCAGACGTCCTCGTCCGACGCGTCCGGCCGGCCGTAGCGGATGTTTTCGCGCAAGGTGCGGTGGAACATCGAGACGTCCTGGGGGACGACGGTGATCGCCTCGCGCAGGCTCTCCTGCGTCACGAGGGTGATGTCGTGGCCGTTGATCAGGATCTTGCCGCCGACGGGCTCGTAGAAGCGCTGGATCAGCGAAAACAGCGTCGACTTGCCCCCGCCGGAGCGGCCGACGAGGCCGACGCTCTGGCCCGGCTGGATGGTCAGGTTGAGATCCGAGAAGACCGAGCGGCCGTCGGGATACTTGAAGGCGACGTGGTCGAAGGTCATCTCCGCGCCGGTCGTGCCCTTCAGCGCCACGGCCTCGGGGTGGTCGACGAGGTCGTGCGGCTGCAGCAGCGTGTGCAGGGCCTCGGAGAGACGCGCGGTGTGCTGGGTGGCGTCCACCAGCGCCACGGCGAGGTCGCGGGTCGCGGCGAGGATGCGGATGCCGAGGGTCGTCACCAGCACGACCTGACCGTTGGTGGCGTTGCCCGCCTCCCACATCTTGATGACCCAGTAGAGCAGGCCGAGGATCGAGACCACGGTGAGGAAGGCGTGCGTGATGCGCAGCTTCTCGAGGTAGAGCAGCGAGGAGCGGCGCGAGCGCATCTCGGTGCCGATGGTGCCCTCGAAGCGGTGCTGCTCACGGCGGAAGGCGGAGAAGGCCCGCACCAGGCTCATGTTGCCGACGAGGTCGACCATCTCGCCGTCGACCGACGCGGCCTTCGAGGCGAAGTCGTGGTGCAGCGGCTTGCCGGCCGAAGCCATCTTGAACATCAGCAGCACGACGGCGCCGAAGATGCCGGCGAGCACCAGCGCCATGGTGAGGTTCACGGTGCCGATGAAGAAGATCGACAGCGTCGCGGCGACGCAAGGCGGCATCACGTTGAAGGTCGCCATGTTCTCGACGGTGAAGATCGCGTTCGAGGTGGCGGTGATGCGCGAGGCCAGGGTACCGGGCTGGCGGTCGGCGAAGAACGAGGGCGAGTGCCCGGTGAGATGGCGAAACAGGTCGCGGCGGATGTCGCCGGTGACGCCGACGAAGGTGAAGGCGCCGACGAGGGCCGCCACGCGCCAGAGCAGGTTGTCGGCGGCGATGAAGGCGATCAGCACGATGAGCGCGGTCCAGACGTAGCCCGACGCCGGGCCCTTGCTCAGCGAATCCACCACGCCCTTCAGCGCCCAGTCGGTCGAGACCGAGAAACTGACGGCGCCGAGCACCGAGAACAGGATGACCAGATGCGGCAGGAGGCGCCGCCGGAGATAGCGCCCGACGAAGGCGAACGGCCTGTTCGCGTAGTGGTGGAGTTCTTCCATCGCGATCGTTCGTCCCGATTTCGATCGATTGCGTCAGCGCTGGAGGAGAACGGCCCCCGACGCAAGGGGGCCCCCTGAACGCAACGCGAAGCGTCACCCGATGTTTCGACCGGCCAGAGATTCTGCCAGCATAAAGCCGGAACCTGAACCCGAGTTGAGCACGTCGTCCGCCGCAGCGTGATTTTTTCGCGGCGGTCAGGCCGCGGGCCGGCGGGTCTCAGGCATGACCAGTGCCACGAGGACGGTGCCGAGCGCGCCGACGATGGCGAGGCCGAGGAAGGCGGTGTGGCTGCCGAGGCTGTCGGCCATGTAGCCGCCGAGCGAGGTCGAGAGCGCGGCCCCGAGCCCCATCGCCGTGCCCACGGCACCGAGGGCGAGGTTGAAGCGGCCGGTCTTGCGGGTGACGTCGGAGACGATGAGCGGCACCATCACCCCGAGCACCGAGGCCGAGACGCCGTCGAAGACCTGGATCGCGACGAGCCAGTAGGGGTTGTCGACATAGGCGAAGAGCAGCCCGCGGATCGGCAGCGCCGCGAAGCCGATCAGCAGCAGCGGCTTGCGGCCCCAGCTCTGGGCGAGACGGCCGGCGAGCGGCGCGGTCAGCGCCAGCACGGCCTGCGGGACCATGATGCAGGCGGCGACCAGCGCGGTCGCGGTCTCGCTGGCGCGCAGCGTCAGCACGCTGCCGACCAGCGGCATCATCGCGGCGTTGGCCAGGAAGAACAGCACCATGCAGGCGGCGAAGCACAGCAGCGCCCTGTTGGTGAGGAGCGCCTTCACCGAGCCGGAACCCTCGGTGTCCTCGGCACCGGCCTCCGGCTGCGAGACTTCGGTCACGGCCCGCGCCGGGATGAAGGACAGGGCGAACAGGGCCGGCACCACCAGGGCGCCCGCGAAGTAGAACACCGCGTCGTTGGTGAGATAGTAGCCGATCGCACCCATGGAGGCCGCGCCGAGCGCGTTGCCGATGGCGGAAAAACTCGCGTTGCGGCCGAGCCGCGTGCCGGCCCGGGCATGGCCGACCATGCCGATGCCGATGGCGGCGATGGCAGGCGTCAGCACGCAGCTCGCGGCCGAGTGGATCGCCATGGCGAGCAGCACGACGAGGTAGCTCGGAAACGCCGCGAGCATCACGGCGCTGGCCCCGACGAAGATCGCGGAGAAGGCGGCGGCGAAGCGCTTCGAGCGCGAGGCGTCGACGAAGGCGCCACCGGGCACCTGGCCTAGCAGGCTGACGAGGCCGCCGACGGTGAGCGCGAGGCCGATATCGGACTGCGTCCACTTCTGCTGGGTGAAGTAGACGGCGAGGAACGGGCCGAAGCCGGTCTGCAGGTTGGCGATGAAGAAGGTGAAGGCGTCGAGCCCCCGGCCGCTGGACTTCGACGGCGCCGGCGCCTCCGGGATCGGCCCGCCCACCGAGGCGTCGCGGCGCAGCGCCGGGCGGGAGCCGCGTCCGCGCGGTTCCGGCCGGACCGTGTCGCGCGTTCCGATGGCGCGTCTCTCCAGGGGGCGGTTCGCCATCATCTATCCGGCGCCTTCTCCGGCTTCTCGACCGCCTTGTCGGGGGTGCCGGGCTTGTCGGCCACGGTCGCCTTGTCCTGAGGCGACGCGGCGGCGGGCAGATCGCCCTCGGCCTGCGGCGCGCTCACACCCGAGGCGCCGAGCACGACGATCGGCTCGCCGGTCTTGTATTCGGGCGAGACGCGGACCTGGTTGCGGTTGAGCGCCAGGGTGATGCGGCCGACCTTGCCCTCGGTGACGAATTTCAGCACGCGCCAATCCACGGCGATCTTGCGCGAGCCGACGCCGAGGAAGCCGCCGAAATCGATGATCGCGGCGCGCGGGCGGCCGTCCCGGTCGATGATCACGTCGATGATCCGGCCGAGGTCGTCGCCGTTCTGGGCGCGCACGCTCTTCCCGAGCAGGCCTTCGTAATCCTCGGTGTCGAGGACCAGCGCGGGGGTCCCCTTGCTCGGCGCCGTCGCCGTGCCTGCAGGAGGAGCGGTAACAGGAGGAGCGGCGACAGGGGGAGCGATCGGCGTCGCGGCAGGCGC
This sequence comes from Methylobacterium sp. WL9, assembly GCF_008040035.1. Classification (NCBI taxonomy): domain Bacteria; kingdom Pseudomonadati; phylum Pseudomonadota; class Alphaproteobacteria; order Hyphomicrobiales; family Methylobacteriaceae; genus Methylobacterium; species Methylobacterium sp. WL9. The sequence goes on along the minus strand of NZ_VRVE01000029.1, from coordinate 23 downwards.
GGAGCCGGTGGGCTGCGGGACGG